>CALAKR010000027.1 GCA_937923225.1 uncultured Aquabacterium sp.
GTATGGTGATGCCCGCCTGGACAAGGCCATGCAGTGGCTGGACGAGACCATCGCAAAGCATCCCGCCAGCAAGATCGAAGCCATTCAGGTGGCCATCTTCGGATTCTCAAGAGGGGCGACGCTGGCTCGCGCCTTCGCGAGACGCGTCGGCAAGCGGTGTGGGCCTGATCCCGAGCACGCCGGCAAGTTCGTGTGGCCCGCGGTGGACAAGCCCTTTGCCATCAGCTTCCTGGGCTTGTTCGACACGGTGGCCTCCGTCGGGATCCCCGCCAGCGCCGGCACGGGTTCGCTCTTCGTGGCCAAGAAGTGGACCGATCTTGAGCCGGCACTGGAATCCCGACGGGTGAACGGACGCAGCGGCCTCGCAGCTCAGGCCTTCGGCGATCTGCCGGGCGCGGATCCTACGCCTGGCATGTTCGATGGCCATGGCAGTTGGGCCGGTAACCTTCGTGTTCCAGCGGTGGTGACACGGACGGTGCACCTGGTGGCCATGAACGAGATTCGCAATTCGTTTCCGCTGGACTCCCTCTGGGATGGGACACGCTTGCCAGACAATGCGGTCGAGATCGTCTATCCAGGCGCTCATTCGAATATCGGTGGGGGATATCGACCAGGTGAGGGTGGCAAGAGCATGACGCGAGGTCTGCTGCTTAGCAAAATTCCGCTGCGCAAAATGTATGAGGAAGCGGTTGCCGCAGGAATCCCGTTGCTGCCCTTAGATCACACCTTGATCAAAGAAGACTTCGCATTCGACCCCGAACTCAAGGCGCGTTTTGATCGTGCCATGCAGGTCGCCAGACCGCGTGCTGATCGGCTGGGCGACGCCCTCCTGTCTTTCAACCAACTGTACTTGGCCTGGCGTTTCCGCAAGATCCACTTGGCGCTGCGCTCGCAGGATGCAGCCACGATCACCGCACAAGAAGCCCGCTATCGCCGCGAAGGCGAATCCATCAACGAACGTATGGCCGCCTTGGAAAATGCACCGGAGCGCAAGGCCGCTGAGCGGGACATGAAGGTCAAGCAGGCGGCATGGCAACGAGCCAGCCAGCACTCACCGCATTTCCCGCACGAGAAGGAAGAGGCTGCCTACCGCGAATCGAAGGCGCGGTTCGATGCGGTCAACGATGCCTACCTGAAAGAGCGGGGCAGGTTGCGAACACTGCCTGATTACAGCGGTGAACTGGTGAGCAACCTTGATCGGTATGATCGCCAACTGCTCAAGGACGTGGCTTTCCTGAAAGCACACCAAAAGGAAACAGGCGCGAAGCTGCGTCCGCACTACGTGGCCTTGCTGCAAGCCCATGATCGGGAATTTGAACTGAAGCAAGGATTGACGGACCCGCTTGTGATCGACTTCTTCGACTCCTTCGTGCATGACTCGCTGGCCGGGTTCGCGAAGGATGTGACGCTGCCTTCCGATCCACGTTGTTGCTATATCGGCGGGGACGACGAGCTGAAATACGCGAACAATCAGCCTGTGCAAAGAAGAAGTGTGCTTGGTCAAGCCTGAGGCAACGGCGCAGGTTTGCCTGGGTGTGCCCGGGTGGTCCAGCCTTCGTCAGTCTGGAAGCACCCGGCCTGGATTGAACAAGCCTTGCGGATCCAGCGCCTGCTTGATCGCCCGCATCATCGCCATGGCCTCGGGGGGCTTGCGCCGGGCCAGTTCATCGCGGCGCAACTGCCCGACGCCGTGCTCGGCCGACAGCGTGCCCTTGAAGCTGTCTACCAGATCGAACACCACCTGGTTGGCCTGCTGCTCGAAGGCCAGCAAGGCATCGCCAGCCGATTGCGCCGCGGGTGGCTGCACGTTGTAGTGCAGGTTGCCATCGCCCAGGTGGCCGAAGCAGACCACGCGGCTGTCGGGCCAGCGCGCTTGCAGTTGCTGCCCGGCCTGCTCGACAAAAGCCGGGATGGCCGAGGTGGGCACGGCAATGTCGTGCTTGACCATCAGCCCCTCGGTGCGTTCCGCCAGGGGGATGGTTTCGCGCAGGTGCCAAAAGGCCCGGCGTTGCGTTTCGCTGGTGGCCAGGCTGGCGTTGGTGATGTCGCCAGCATCGAGCGCTTCACCCAGCAGGGCCTGCAGGCGTGCCTGGGCGTGCTTGGGGGACTCGGTGCTGGCGTGCTCGATCAGCACCGTCCACGGGGGCAGGGTGCCGGCCTCGCGCAGGGCATCGGTGCAGCGGGCGATGTCGGGGTGGTGTCTGGCGACCAGGTCCAGCGGCAGGCGGCCCATGGTCTCGAAGGCGGTGAGCCCGGCATCCAGCAGGTTGCGGGTGCGGGCCAGCAGCGCCACGGCGCCTTCCAGGCTGGTGCAGGCCGCTAGGGCGGTGGCCTGGCCGCGCGGGCGGGGATACAGGCGCACCGTGGCGGCCGTGATCACGCCCAAGGTGCCTTCGCTGCCGATGAAGAGGTCGCGCAGGTCGTAGCCGGTGTTGTCCTTGCGCAGGCCCGACAGGCTGGACCACAGGGCGCCGCTGGCCGTGACCACCTCCAGCCCCAGGCACAGTTCGCGCGCGGTGCCATAGCGCAGCACCTGGGTGCCGCCGGCGTTGGTGGCCAGGTTGCCGCCGAGGGTGCAGCTGCCTTCGGAGGCCAGGCTCAGCGGGAAGAGCAGGCCGTGGTCCTGCGCAAGTTGCTGAACCTGCGCCAGTGTGCAGCCGGCATCCACGGTGAGCGTGAGGTTGGCCGGATCCACGGCACGCACCTGGTTCATGCGCCCCAGGTTGAGCAGCACTTGTTGCCCGCTGCCATCGGGGATCGAGCCGCCCACCAGCCCGGTGTTGCCGCCTTGCGGCACCAGCGCGACGCCCTGTGCGGCGCAGGTGCGCACCACGGCTTGCACCTGGGAGGCGTCGGCAGGCCGCGCGATGGCCAGGGCCTGACCACGGTAACGGCGGCGCCAGTCCAGCTCATAGGGCTCGCGCTCGGCAGGTGTCAGGCCCTGGTCCGGGCGTAGCAGGCCGGCGGGGCCGAGCAGGGCGCCCAGGTCATCGAGCCAGGTGGGGGAAGCCATTCGTGTGCAGCGTACTTGTCGTGCGTGGTGCAGGGCAGGACAGGGATCAGGCCGCGTCTTGCCGGCTGCTCTGATCGTGACTCTTGGGAGCCTTGGATCCTTTGACCTTGGCCGGCAGCACCTTCAGGCGCAGCCGCACATACACCGCACAGGCGGCAAAGAGCAGCACGCTCAGCGCGATCTCCAGCATGGCCAGCCCTTGCGACCAGCCCGCATCGCCCGTGGCACGCACCACGCCTTCGGTGAAGTACAGCCACACCAGCAGCGACAGCCAGCGGTAGGTGTAGAGCCGGTGCCGCAGCAGGCCGGCGATGGCCAGCGTGAGTGGCAGCACCTTGAGCGCCAGCGCACCGGTGCCGCCGGGCAGGGGGGCCAGCCAGAGCTCCCAGGCCAGGCCCAGGGCGATCAGCCCGCCAGTCAGCAGCACGGTCACGGCACGTGCCAGGCCGATGTGGCGCAGGCGTTCGGGCGAGTGCACGCCGGCCACGGGCTCGTCCGCCAGGGAGGCGCGCGGGGCCGAAGAGGGGGCGGTGCGGTCGGTCATGGTGGGGCCCATGGGTGTGTCGGGGCGGGCGGGCAGGGTGGCATGATAGCCCCCCATG
>CALAKR010000028.1 GCA_937923225.1 uncultured Aquabacterium sp.
CAGGGCAGCACGGGCACGTAATCCTCGGTGATGGGCTTGGCGGTGACCAGGCCCGCCCAGTTGGTCCAGCGTGTATCAAAGAAGGGATGCTGCACGAAATGCGGCAGGGCCACCGCGACAGCACCCAAAGCCCACAACCAGCGCCCCAGTGGTGCACTGAGCCGGGCAATGATCAGCATCACGGCCATGCCGTGCAGCACGCCGAAGTAGATGAAGCTGTCCGGGAACATGAAGGCGCTGCCGATGCTCACGGCCAGGGCGCAGCCCGCCACCTGGGCCCAGCGTTTCCAGAAGCGAGCCCAGCTCTGCCCCTGGGCCGAGGCAATGGCCTGCCCTGCCCCGGCGCACAGCAGGAAGGTGGACAGGATCAGCGTGCGCTGGGTGGTCCACACCGCATCACGGTAAAAATCAGCGTTGATCACGCCGTAATGGCTCAGATCGAAGCAGAAATGGAAAATGGCCATCCATACCAGGGCGGTACCGCGCAGGGCGTCCAGGCGGTCGAACCGCTGACCCGATGCCGCGGACGGCCGGGGGGGTGACGAAGGGGAACGCGGGGATGAACGCACAGGGTGGGCGCACCGATCGGATGCGCGGATTGGACGCCGCGAGGGCAACTCGTTAAACTTTCGCGCCTGGATTTTCTCACTGTCCCGCCATGTCCCTTGTCCGCCACCGTGATATTGAACTGCTTGCGCCCGCGCGCACGGCGGACATCGGCATCGAGGCCGTGAACCATGGGGCCGATGCGATCTACATCGGCGGCCCGTCCTTCGGGGCGCGCAGCAACGCCAGCAACGAGATCGCCGACATCGAACGCCTGGTGCAGCACGCCCATCGCTACAACGCGCGCATCTTTGCGACGATGAACACCATCATGCGCGACGACGAGCTGGAGCCTGCCCGCCGCCAGATCTGGCAGATGTACGAAGCTGGCGTCGATGCACTGATCGTGCAGGACATGGGCCTGCTGGAGCTGGACCTGCCCCCCATCCAGCTGCACGCCAGCACGCAGACCGACATCCGCACGCCTGAAAAAGCCCGCTTCCTGCAGGATGTGGGCTTCAGCCAGATCGTGCTGGCGCGCGAACTCACGCTCAAGCAGATCCAGGCCGTGGCCGCCAACACCGATTGCGCGCTGGAGTTCTTCATCCACGGCGCCCTGTGCGTGGCCTACAGCGGCCAGTGCTTCATCAGCCATGCGCACACCGGCCGCAGCGCCAACCGGGGCGACTGCTCGCAGGCCTGCCGCCTGCCCTACAACGTGCTCGATGGGCAAGGCCAGGTGGTGGCCTACGAGCAGCACGTGCTGTCCATGAAGGACAACAACCAGAGCGACAACCTGCGCGCGCTGCTCGACGCCGGCATCACGTCCTTCAAGATCGAGGGCCGCTACAAGGACATGGGCTACGTGAAGAACATCACCGCCCATTACCGCCGCCTGCTCGACGAAATCCTGGAAGAGCGCCCCGCCCTGCGTGCCACGTCGTCCGGGCGCACCACCTTCCTGTTCGAGCCCGAGCCCGAGCGCAACTTCAACCGCGGCAGCACGGATTACTTCGTCAACGGCCGCAAGGACGACATCGGCGCCTTCGATTCGCCCAAGCACCTGGGCCTGCCCGTGGGCGAAGTGGCCAAGGTGGGGCCCACCTGGTTCGACGTGGCCATCGACCCGACACAGGCTGGCGCCATCCACAACGGCGACGGGCTGAACTACGTGACGCTCACGCGCGACCTGATCGGCGTGCAGGCGAACACGGCCGAGCCCATCGGCCAGTCCGGCCGGCTGTGGCGTGTGCACCCCAACGAAGACATGGAGGCCCTGCCCGACCTCAAGCCCGGCGTGGCCATCAACCGCAACCGTGACCGTTCCTGGGAGCACACGCTGACCAGGAAGTCGTCCGAGCGCCGTATCGGCGTGTGGATGACGCTGAGCGACACGACCGATGGCCTGATGCTCAGCATCACCGACGACGATGGCCATGTTGGCCAGGCGCAGGCGGCTTTGGACAAGCAGGTGCCGCAGAACGCGGACAAGGCCCTGAGCAGCTTGCGCGACAACCTGGGCAAGCTGGGCAACACCATCTTCGAAGCGCACGAGATCAAGCTCGACACGGCCCAGCCCTGGTTCGTGCCGGCTTCCGGCATCAACCAGCTCCGCCGCGATGCCCTGATCAGCCTGGAAGCAGCCCGCACCCAAGCCTGGCAACGTCTGGGGCGCGCTGCCCCGGTCGATCCCCCCGTGGCCTACCCGGAAGACACCCTGAGCTACCTGGCCAATGTGTTCAACCACAAGGCGCGCGATTTCTATGCGCGCCATGGCGTGAAGGTGATCGAAGCTGCCTATGAGAGCCACGAGGAACTGGGCGACGTCAGCCTGATGATCACCAAGCACTGCGTGCGCTTCTCGCTGAGCCTGTGCCCCAAGCAGGCCAAAGGCGTGCAGGGTGTACAGGGCACCGTGAAGGCCGAGCCGCTGGTACTGGTCAACGGCAAGGAAAAGCTCACCCTGCGCTTTGACTGCAAGCCCTGCGAGAT
>CALAKR010000029.1 GCA_937923225.1 uncultured Aquabacterium sp.
CCCGCAGCACCACGCGCAACGCAGCCAGTTGGCCCGCGGTGCCCGCACCCACGGCCCCTTCGGCCACGCGAACCTTGATGCGCTGGAAGATCTCTCCGGCCAGGAACTCGGTGGTGGTGTTGCGACCCTTGAACACAGGCAGTTCATCAAGGTTCTGGTAGTTGAACTCGGCCAGCACATCGCGCAGCAGCTCCAATGCCAGGCCGATGTCGCACACCAAGCCGTTGTCATCGAGTTGAGGCCGACGGAACTCGATCTCCACACCATAGGTGGCGCCATGCACCTTCTGGGCAGGCCCGAAGACCTCTCCGCGGAAACTGTGGGCGATCATGAAGTGGTCCGAAACGGCAAGGCTGTACATGGGTAGGCTCTTCTCAGTTGTAGTCAATGACGTGGCAAAGCTCGGCGCCGGGGGATTCCACCAGACGCGGCAAGGTGTGGGGCAGATGCTCGAAGCGGCTCTCGCCCGTGAGGAAGTGGTCGAACACAGGATCGGCCAGCAGATCCAGGGCCAGGGCCAGGCGGCGCTGATAGGTCCAGCGGGCGCGCTGGGCCGTGGCCACCGCACCAACCTGGGATGAGCGCAGGTTTAAGCGCTTGGCGTGGAAAGCCTCGCCCAGGGGCACGCTGACAGGGCGATCGCCGTACCAGCTCATCTCCAGCACCGTGGCTTCGAAACCGGCGATGCGCAAGGCGGTGGCCAGGCCCTCGGGGTGGCCGCTCGCATGGATGACCAGGTCAGCATCCGGCGACGCATCAGCAGGTAGCGCAAAGCGGCATCCCAGTCGTGCGGCCAAGTCAGCGCGCGCGGGGTGGGTGTCGATCAGCTCGACCGATGTGCCAGGCACACGGGCCGCCAGCGCGGCCACCAGGCCGCCGACCACGCCAGCACCGACCACGGCGATGCGGTCGCCCAGACGCGGTGCGGCATCCCACAGGCCATTGACGGCGGTCTCCATGTTGGCGGCCAGCACGGCGCGTGCGTCGGGCACGGCATCCGGCAACAAGGTGACGGCATCCACCGGCACGATGTAGAGGTCCTGGTGCGGGTGCAGGCAGAACACGCGCTGGCCCAGCAAATGGGCCGGGCCCGCCTCCACACGGCCGACAGAGGCATAGCCGTACTTCACCGGGCCGGGGAAATCGCCCTCCTGAAAGGGGCAGCGCATGGCCTGCCATTGGCTGGCTGGCACCCCACCGCGAAACACCAGGCTTTCCGTGCCGCGGCTGATGCCGCTGCGCAAGGCCTTGACCAGCACTTCACCCGGAGCGGGTTCGCGCAGCGTCGTGCTGCGGATCTCGCCATGGCCAGGAGACACCACCCAGAATGCATGTCCGTCCAATCGAGCATTGGAACGATGCGGCTCACTCATGGAAGGCACACTCGATCATGGTGTCATCGCCCAGCAGGAAGCGGCGCGTGCGCGGGCGCAGGCTGTGGGCCAGATCGTGGATCTCCGGCAGCACCAGGCTGGGCCGGCCGGAGCCGATGATCACCGGGGCCACGGTGATCTGCAGGCGATCGAGCGCGCCCGCCGCCAGGAAGCGCGACACGGTGATGCCGCCGCCCTCCACGAACAGCCAGTGCAGGCCACGCAGGGCCAGGACACGACGGATCTCGAACGGATCCAGGCCATGCTCACCGCGTGAAATGGGAATCACCTCGGCCTGCCCGCACCGTGGCTCACGGCCCATGCGGTCTGCAGCGACCAGCAGCAGTGTGGGCGCCTTGCCATCAGTGAACACCTTCTGGCTGCCATCGAGCCGCCGCTCAGGGTCCAGGATCACCCGGGTGGGGTGCTCGCCCGCGCACAGGCGCACGGTGAGCTGCGGGTCGTCATGCTGCACGGTGCTGGCGCCCACCAGCACGGCATCGGCGATGGCGCGCATGCGGTGGGTGTGCAGCAGGTCTTCATCACCACTCAACCAGCGCGACACGCCGCAGGTGGTGGCGATGCGCCCGTCCAGGCTCTGCGCCAGGTGGCCCACCACGTAGGTACTGCCGCGTCGGCGCATGGCGCACAGAGGGCCGTACAAGGCATGCAGCAGCGATTCGCCATCCAGGAAGGGCACGCCACCTTCCCCCGGGGCGCCCTGACGGAGCAAGGCCTGCCAGGCCGGATCTTCGCCATGCAGCGCGACCGTGCCGGGCGGGCTCAGCAGCTCGGTGGCGGCCGTCATTCTGCACGGCCCCCCGCCGCTACTGCAGCGCCAGCTGTAACGGCAGCTTGCGTGAGTTCGCTCTGGCCGAAGGGGGTGAACAGCACGGCGTACTCCGGCTTGTGCGGCAGCCGAGCCTCTTCAGGGATACGGCACAGGCGGCTTTCGGTCAACCAGCGGCCCAGGCGCGGATCAGCCGTGACCACCGCCAGCGGGATCGAGGCGCTCAAGCCCACCACAAAAGGCAGCCACAGCCAGAACGTGGCGGGGAACACCTGCCAGAAGGCCAGGCCCAGCACAAGGCCCAGTGTGGTGTGCAGCCATAGGCGGCGCGATGCATCCGCCCATGACAAACCCACCGCATCACGCTGCTGCGCCGCCCAGCCGATCTGCCGCCCGAAGGGCAGCCCCAGCATGAACAAGGTGATGGACACCGCCACGATGGGCGCCATCAGCACGGAGAACACCAGCTCCATCAGGGCACTGATCAGTACGCGCCCGGTGCCGCCGTACTCACTGCGCAACTCGGGGCGCAGCAGCACGTCGCCCAGGGTAGCGAACTTCGGTGCGAAACACATGGTCATCGTGGTCGCGAAGAGCACTTGGAACAGTGTGATGTCCACCGGCAGATCACGCAGCAGGCCCAGGGCAATCATGCCCAGCCAGGCTGGCGCGCCCACGTACATCGCGATGGCCAGCCACAGCTGTGCACGGCTCACGGGCAGCAGGCCGGGCATGCGCAGCAGCTTGAGATACTGCAGGTTGCCCTGGCACCAGCGCAGGTCGCGGCGGATGAACTCGGGCATGGTGGGCGGGTTCTCTTCCCAGCTGCCGTCTTCTTCAGGCAGCACGCGAACCTCGTAGCCGGCGCGGCGCATCAGCACGGCTTCGAGCTGGTCATGGCTGAGCACGTGGCCGCTCAAGGGGCCCTTGCCCGGCAACAGCGGCAGGTGGCAATGCTCGATGAAGGGTGCCAGACGGATGATGGCGTTGTGCCCCCAGTAGGGACCGCAATCGCCCTGCCAGCTGGCCGCACCCAGCGTGTATGAGCGCATGCCCAGGCGCATGCCGAACTGGAAGATGCGCGCGAAGGGACTGGTGCTGGGCAGGCCCGTCACCAGGGTCTGCAGAATGCCGATCTGCGGCTGCGCCTGCATGATGCGCACCAGGCGCAGCATGGCGGCCGATGTCATCACGCTGTCGGCATCGAGCACGAGGGCGAAGCGGTGCTGGCTGCCCCAGCGATCGCAGAAATCACGGATGTTGCCGGCCTTGTACCCTTCGTGCGTTTCGCGCCGGCGGTAGGTGATCTTCAGTTGGCTGCCAAAGCGGTCGGTGAGCCGGGCGGCCACCAGCCTCTCGCCGTGGATGATCTCGGTGTCATCGCTGTCGCTCAGCATGTACAGGTGGAACCACGGCGCGTGGCCGGAGCGCTGCAGGCCTTCGAGCATGAAGCCCAGGTTGCGCTCCAGGCGCTCGGTGTCTTCATGGCGGATGCACACCAGCAACGCGGTGGACTGTGTGATCGGCTCGGTGCCGGTGATGCTGCGCAGGTGCGGCGCCACCTCGGCGGCGGCATCCCGCGAGAAGTGCATCAGCCAGAAGCCGATCACGGCATTCCAGAAGCCGATGGTGGTCCACGGCAGCGTGATGGCGAACAGCAGCATGATGCCGATGCCCAGGGTATCGACGCCGCCGTCGAACAAGGCCCCGCCCATCAGCGCCATCAGCGCCAGCGAGGTGGTGATGACCAAAGTGAGGAACACCTGGCGACGACGGCGCAAGGTGGCTTGGGCAGCCACCGAGGCCGCCATGTGTTGAAACGCGCTCAGCATGCCGACTGCCCTTACTCGCTGATGGCCATGGATTGGGGCAAGGCGTGGCCCATGCGGGTGCGCTTGGCTTCGAAGTAGCCCACCGAATGCTGGTTGGGCACGGTGATGACGGGCCGGCGCTTGTCGACCTTCACGCCCAGGGCTGCCAGCTTGGCCACCTTGTCGGGGTTGTTGGTCATCAGGCTGATGCTGGGCACGCCGAAGTGGGCCAGCATCTCGGGCACGACCTCGTAGGAGCGGGCGTCATCAGGCAAGCCCAGCATGCGGTTGGCGTCCACGGTGTCGTAGCCGCGTGATTGCAGGTGGTAGGCGCGGATCTTGTTGGTCAGGCCGATGCCGCGGCCTTCCTGGCGCAGGTAGAGGATGATGCCGGCGCCCATGCGCACGATCTCGGCCATGGCCTTGTCGAGTTGGTCGCCGCAATCGCATTTGAGCGAGCGGAACACCTCGCCGGTGATGCACTCGGAGTGCACCCGCACCGGCAGGCCGGTCTGGCCGATCACATCACCATGCACCAGCGCCACGTGCTCGCGGAAACCTTCCGTGCCGTCACGGCTGGTGGTGCGAAACACGTGCATGGAGAACAAGCCATGCTCGGTGGGTAAATCAGAAGACGCCAGCCATTGGGAATGACGGGAGGACAACGCGGTGGGACTGGACATATTGATTTAATTCCTGCTGGCGCGTGTGCAGCGCGTGGTGGACCTTTCAGAGGCTTACCGGTCAAGGGACCAGATCGCATATTCAGAATATCCGCCGGATCACGACTCGTCACGCGAATCACGCAATAGCCCCGGACGCCATAGTTTGTTACATTCAAAAACGACTAAATGGAGCGGTCTTCATATTTTCAGCCATCTGCCCGATAGCGCATCTCACCACGCCATATCCTTTGTCATAACGATATGCGTATTTCCGGAAAGGTCTTTCACCCCCCCTGTTTGGGGGATTCCTAGTTACTGGTTGAGATATTGAACAGCGACACGCCAAGCCGATTCCAATAAATGCTGGGGATGGCTGAATACCGTTGAACGGCAATACCTGGACGGGTTGGCCGAATATTCAGTGAACGGCATGTCGCTAGCCGGCGGCTTTTTCCGGTACTTCGATGGCGCAGGGCATGGCGGAAAACACGGCGCCGCTCGCCTATGCTTCACACCCATGAGCACGCCCAAAACCCTGCTGATCGTCTACCACTCCCAGACCGGCGGCACCCACCAGATGGCGCGCGCCGCGCGGGACGGCGCACTGGCCGAGGAAGGCGTGTCGGTGCGCCTGCTGCATGCTACCGAGGCAAAGGCCGATGACGTGCTGGCCGCCGACGGGCTGGTGTTCGCCACCCCGGAGAACCTGGCCGCCATCAGCGGGCAACTCAAGGACTTCTTCGACCGCAGCTACTACGCGGTGCTGGACCACATCAACGGCCGCCCCTATGCAGCGCTGATATGTGCCGGCAGCGACGGGCACAACGCCGCGCGCCAGATCGAGCGCATCGCCACCGGCTGGCGGCTCAAGCCCGTGGCCGAGCCCTTGATCGTCTGCACGCACGCGCAAACGCCCGAAGCCATCCTGGCCCCCAAGCAGATCGGGGAGGATGATCTGGAGCGCTGCCGGGCTCTGGGCGAATCGCTGGCGGCGGGGCTGGTGCTGGGCGTGTTCTAAACACCTCAGCCGCCTGCCTGGCGGTCGATCCATTGCGTGGCGACGGCAAAGCCATGGTCCTGCGCATCCTGCATCAGGGCAAAGCGCTTGCCCTGGGGCGCCAGCGCCACCTCTTCCTCGGTTTCAGAGCCCCGCACGTAGGCGGTGGCCATGAACTGGCGCGCGCCAGCATCCCACGCGGTGACCACGCGGATGCGGAATCCGGCATGGGCGCCGATGGCTTCTTCGTGATCGCCGCTGTGGATGATTTGATGATCCATGATGGGCTCCCGGTAAGCGATGCCATCTTAGGCAATGGCGCTAAACCGGGATGGCCCAGCGGCTTTGCCCTGTCAAGCGTCCGCTACCGAAGCCAAGGCCTGGAAGGTCAACACCTCGGCATCCCCCTGCCCGCCCCCAACGACGGTGGTGCAAATGGCCTGCAGCGCGCCCTCCTGCCACAGCCCGAAGGCGCTCGCGTTGTACCCGGGGCCGCCACCGTTGTGACCGCGTACGAAGCCTATCGGCATCCCAGGGTCGATCATCAGGCCCAGGCCGTAGCCAGGCTGCTGCCAACGGCCGCCGACCTGCCCTGCCGGCATGGCATCGACCATGGCGGCCAAACTGGCGGGCTGAAGCAGGCGCCCCGAGAACAAGGCGTGCAGGAAGGCGCTCACCTCGGACGTGGTCGAGACGATGACGCCGTGCGATACCCAGCCGGGGTGATAACGCCCCCGCACATCCACCCAGGCATTCCCTTCGGCGATCTGGCGCGACAGGCCCGGCGCCAGCGGGCGCAGATCATCGAGCGTGGACGCCACCGTGGTGCGTGACAAACCCAAGGGCCCGCACACACGCTCTGCGAGTTGATGTTGCCAGGGGCTCTCGCCCACCATCTCCAGCAGCTGGCGCAGCACCATGTAGCCTGGGTTGCTGTAGGCGAAGCGGGCGGGCTCGGGCACCGTCCAGTCACGCGCCAGCGTGGCCTGAGTGAAGTGCTCGGTGGACCAGGGCTGGTCAGGGTGCTGGCGAACCTGGGCCTGATAGTCAGGCAGCGCACCGTAATCGGGCAGGCCAGCCGTGTGGTTCAACAGGCGGCGCGGCGTGACCGCATCGGTGAAGGACGCTGGCAAGGCCGGGCCACGCCAGATGCTGCGAACAGGCGCATCCAACTCCAGCTTGCCCGCATCGGCCAGTTGCAGCAGCAGGCAGGCGATGAAGGTCTTGGTGATGCTGTAGATCAGGAAAGCCGGCTCCTGCTGCGTTGCGGCCTGGGGCGTGGTCCAGCGCGTGACGCTGCCTTGCGGCGTCCACACGCTCAGGGCGGCGGCGATGCCTTCTGCACGCGGCGCATCGAGCAGGCCATCGATCTTCTGGATGAGGGCGTCGGCCGCAGGCATCGGCAGGCTCAAGGCAAGGTGAGCGACTGCGCCAGTTGCGCCGGATCGGCCGCGGGATCCCAGCCCCAGTGGGCCAGCATCGGCGCCTGCAGGTGATCCCGCAGGGTGCGCAAATTGGCCTCCTGCTCCGGCATGGCGGCATCCACCACATTGGCCACCCAGCCTGCCAAGGTCAGGCCACGCGAGACGATGCTCTCCTGCGTGAGCAGCGCATGGTTCAGGCAGCCGAGGCGCAGGCCCACCACCATGATCACGGGCAGGCGCAGACGCTGGGCCAGGTCGGCGCTGGAGGCGAACTCACCAGGGCCTTCATGCAAAGGCACGATGAAGCCGCCCGCGCCTTCCACCACCACCGCATCGGCATGCTGGCTGAGCGCATGGAAGCTCGCCTCGATGTGGCCGATGTCGATCACCGCGCCGGCATTGCGCGCGGCGATGTGCGGCGAGATGGCATCGGGCAAGGCATACGGGTTGTCGAAGGCCGGCGGCACCTTCAGGCTGGAGGCAGCGCGCAGTGCGGCCACATCTTCATTGAGCCACTGGCCGGGGTGGCCATCGACGCCCTCGATCCAGTCGCAGCCGGCGGCCACGGGCTTCATGCCCACCACACGCTGATGATCGCGGCGCAGCGCATGGATCAGGGCGCAGCTGGTGCGGGTCTTGCCGACGCCGGTGTCGGTGCCGGTGACGAAGTAGGCGGTCATGGCACGGGTACCTCGCTGGCCTGGGCGTTGGCTGAACCTTCTTCGGCGAGCACGCGGTCGAGCACACGCAGCGCGCCCTCGGCCAGGTGGCGCTGCTCGGCCTCGCCCAGCACATAGGGCGGCATGAAGTACAGCGTCGGGCCGATGGGGCGCAGCAGCAGGCCTTCGTCGAGCGCGGCGCGGTGGTAGCGCGAGGCGAAGGTAGGGTCGGCCACGTCCACATCCCAGGCCCAGACCATGCCCAGGCGGCGCGAGGCTTTCACGCGTGGGTGGTCGGTGATGGGTTGCACCAGCTCGTCCAGTTGCTCGGCGGTGCGGCGGTTGTCGCCCAGCACGTCGCTGTCGGCAAAGGTGTCCAGCACGGCCAGCGCGGCGCGGCAGGCCAGTGGGTTGCCGGTGTACGAGTGCGAGTGCAAAAAGCCATGCGTGGTGCGGTCGTCCCAGAAAGCCTGGTAGACCTCGTCCGTCGTCAGCACGGCCGACAGCGGCAGCACGCCGCCGGTCAGGCCCTTGCTCAGGCAGATGAAATCGGGCTTGATCGGCGCGCCGTCATCACCCAGGGCCTGCTGGTGCGCGAACATCGTGCCCGTGCGGCCAAAGCCCACGGCGATCTCGTCGGCGATCCAGTGCACCTGGTACTTGTCGCACAGGCGGCGCACGGCGCTGAGGTAATCGGGCAGGTACATGCCCATGCCGGCTGCGCCCTGGATCAAGGGCTCCAGGATGATGGCGGCGGTCTGCGCGTGGTGCTCTTCAAGGTAGGCAGCCAGCGCATCGATGCAGTGCTGCGTGTGCTGGGCCGGGCTCACGCCGGGCGCGGCATGGCGCGTGTCAGGCGATGGCAAGGTGGCGCTCAGGCGCAGCAACGGTGCGTACGATTCGCGGAACAGCGGGATGTCCGTCACCGACAGGGCACCGGCGGTTTCACCGTGGTAGCCGCCCTGCAGGCCGATGAAGCGGTGCTTGCCCTCGCGGCCCCGGTTGCGCCAGCTGTGCGCGCTCATCTTCAGCGCGATCTCGGTGGCGCTGGCCCCGTCGCTGGCGTAGAAGGCATGGCCCAGGCCGGTGAGCTGGCCCAGGCGCTCTGACAGCTCCACCACCGGCGGGTGCGTGAGGCCCGCCAGCATGATGTGATCAACCTTCTGCAGCTGATCCGCGATGGCCTCGCGGGTGGGCGCGAAACCGTGGCCGAACAGGTTCACCCACCAGGAGCTCACGGCATCCAGGATGCGGTGACCACGGTCATCGATCAGCCAGGGGCCCTGCGCTGACACGATGGCGCGGGGCGGATGGGTATCGTGCACCTTCATCTGCGTGCACGGGTGCCAAACGGCCTGGCGGCTGCGATCCGCCCACGTCTTGTCCTGCATGGGGTGCGCCTCCACCAATCAGGCCGTGGGCCGGTAGACGCAACGATCCCCCGCCGCGCGGGACACGCTCACCGCCGCCACCTGGGGCAGCTGCAGGTGCACCTGCGCGTAGATGAACACGCACAGGTTCTCCAGCGTGGGCGCGCCCAGGCCGGACACTTCATCCAGGAAATGATGATCGAGCTGCTCACGCACGCTGGCAATCACGGCGCGCAGATGGGCCAGGTCCACCACCATGCCGGACTCGGGCTGGCGCTCGCCGCGCACCATCACCTCGGCCGTGTAGGTGTGGCCGTGGATGCGGCGGCTGCCGGCGGCCTCCTCGGCGCCCACCTGGCGTTTGAGCGTGTGGGCGGCATCGAAGGAAAAGGTCTGGCTCAGTTCGAACATGTTGTTTGTATGGCGGGCCTCAGCGGATGCCCAATGTTTTGTGGGTCTGGACGCTCAAGAGCCAGCGCGGGTGGTCCAGGCACCATTGCACGGCCCATTCGGTGGCGGCCAGGCGCGCCTCGGGGGAGGCGCTGTCCATCGGCTGCACACGGCGCTGCACGAAATCCATGGCGTCGAACTCGGCCAGCCTGGCTGCATCGAAGCCGGCCTGGGGCACGACCACTTTGAGCTCGTGGCCCGAAGTCTGCACCAGGGTCGAGCCGGCCTTAGGGCTCACGCAGATCCAGTCCAGTCCGGGCGGCGCGGCCACGGTGCCGTTGGTCTCCACCGCGATCTCGAAGCCCTGATCATGCAACGCATCGATCAAGGCCGGGTCGACCTGGAGCAAGGGTTCGCCCCCAGTCAGCACCACGAAACGACGGCCCTTGCGGCCCTGCTCGGTGTCTGGCCAGAAGGCCGCGATGCGGGCAGCAAGGTCCAGCGCGGTGGCGAACTTGCCGCCGCCCAGCCCATCGGTGCCCACGAAGTCCGTGTCGCAGAACTGGCAGATGGCCTTGGGGCGATCCTCCTCGCGGCCCGTCCACAGATTGCACCCTGCGAAACGGCAGAACACGGCGGGGCGGCCCGCGTGGGTGCCCTCGCCTTGCAGGGTGTAGAAGATTTCCTTGACGCTGTAGGTCATGCACGTCCCTTGAAGCCAGTCCACCACACCACCAGCGCTGCCGAGATCACCAAGGCGGCGTAGGTGCTCATGGCCCCGTCGCGCCCCGAGATCAACATGCCGGCCACCAGCACGATGACACCCGCCATGGCCACGCGGCTGGTCAGCACCCAGCCCATGCCTTTGAGTGTGCGCCACCAGAACAGGCGCGCCAAGGCCGGCAACAGCACGGCCAGACCCAGCGCGGGCAGCAGGAAATTGAACAGGTGGATCAGGGCGTCAAGAAAACCCATGGACTACAAAGCCGGCGAAGGCGTGGCTGAACATCACAAACGGCGTGGCATCGCAAGCGCACAGATCAAACACGAGTCATAAGCATCTGCATCTGACGCATGTAGCACCTGAGCCACCTCAAATGTCAGCCAATCTCGTCAGTTCGGCCGACCACAAAGTGGTGCTAATCATCGACAATGCGGGCTCGACAATGAAGGTCTTTGAAAGCCTCAATGGCCTGACCCGCGCACGCCAAAACCCTCGATTTTATAATTTCTCACATGAGTGTCTTGGCCCTGGGTCTCAACCACACGACGGCCGCGGTTGATCTGCGGGGTCGGTTCGCATTCGCCGTGGACCAGTTGAATCCTGCGCTGCGCACCCTTCACACCCGTCTGGCGGGTGGTCAGGCCAGCCCGCAGACGGCCCCGGAGGCCGCTCTGCTCTCCACCTGCAACCGCACCGAGCTGTACTGCGCGGCCCCCGCCCTGAGCGGCTCGCCCCTGGTGCTGCAACGCGAAGCGGTGAACTGGCTGGCCCATGTGGGCGGTGTCTCGCCAGATGACCTGATGCGCCACACCTACATGCTCGAAGGTGGCGCCGCCGCGCGCCATGCCTTCCGCGTGGCCAGCGGACTCGATTCGATGGTGCTGGGCGAGCCCCAGATCCTGGGCCAAATGAAGCAGGCCGTGCGCGAAGCCGATGCCGCCGGCACCCTGGGCACCACCCTGCACCAGCTGTTCCAGCGCTCCTTCGCCGTGGCCAAGGAGGTGCGCACCTCCACCGAGATCGGCGAGCACTCCATCAGCATGGCCGCCGCCGCCGTGCGCCTGGCTGGCCAGCTGTTCGAGAACCTGTCCAAGACCAAGGTGCTGTTCGTGGGCGCCGGCGAAATGATCGAGCTCACGGCCACGCACTTCGCCGCCCGCGCGCCGCGCAGCATGGCCGTGGCCAACCGCACGCTGGAGCGCGGCGAAAAGCTCGCCACCCATCTGGGCGCCGAGGCCATGCGCCTGGCCGACCTGCCGCAGCGCCTGCACGAGTTCGACATCGTCGTCTCCTGCACGGCCAGCACCCTGCCCATCATCGGCCTGGGCGCCATGGAGCGCGCCATCAAGGCCCGCAAGCACCGCCCCATCTTCATGGTGGACCTGGCCGTGCCGCGCGACATCGAGCCCGAGGTCGGCCAGATGCCC
>CALAKR010000030.1 GCA_937923225.1 uncultured Aquabacterium sp.
GGCCACCCACGGTGACGAGCAACTGGTTGGGGCTGAGCAGGCGGGTCTGGCGCACCTGCAGGCGGCGCACCTTGACGGGGTGCCGCACACGCTGCACCGTGAGGTCGGTCGATGAGCTTGTATCCATCATGATCAAAAGAACTACTTAATGGTTGATAATGTCAACATATCGTAGGCCTTCATGGTTGACTATATCAACCATATGGTCTTGTGCCATCCGTCCCCACACGATGCCCGCCATGCCCACGCCCCCCGCCCGAGACGAGGTGGTCGACCAGTTGGCCGACCTGACCCACCTGTTCAAGTCCCGCCTGCGCCAGGCCGTGCAGCAAGACGGCGGCGGCCTCGCGCCCATGGAAGCCAAGGTCCTGATGTTCTTCGCGCGCCACCCTGGCAGCACCGCCAGTGACCTGGTGGAGCACAGCGGCCGCGACAAGGCCCAGGTGACACGGCTGGTGCAGTTGCTGGTCGACCGCGACCTGCTGCAGCGCGAGCCCGACCCGAACGACCGCCGCCAGCAGCGGCTCACACCCACAGCGCAAGGCGCAGCCCTGCAGCGGGTGCTGCACCGCCATCGCCAGCGCCTGGGGCAGAGCATGGTCAAAGGCCTGGCAGCCGATGAGCTTGAGCAACTGTCCAGCCTGCTGCGCCGCCTGCGGGACAACCTGGCGCCCCCCGCCGCACCCTGAATCACACAGGGCGTCTCATCCTGGGCACACCCGGCTGGGCAGGGCCGTGGCGCTGCAGTACAGTCAGCCACGCCCGGCCGCAGACCAGTGCGCCACACAGGCTCGCCCACGACATGGCCGCCGGGTTCATCCACAGGAGGCCCCCATGCGTTCACGCCGTTTCGCCCGCCCGACCCTTCGCCACGCCGCGATCAGCAGCGCTTCGCTCCTGGCCCTGTGCCTGGCCACGGCCGCCCACGCCGAAGAACCCATCAGCGCCGACCGCCCTGATTTTGTCGAATCGAGCAGCGTGGTGGGCAAGGGCCGCTTCCAGCTGGAAACCGGCTTCAACAGCGAACACCACAAGGCCGACGGCGTGAAGGAACGCGCCACCAGCACGCCCACGCTGCTGCGCTTCGGCCTGAGCGATTCGCTGGAGTTCCGCGTCTCGAGCGATGGCTTCTCGCGCCTGCGCAGCGAGGACACCACCACGGGCATCACCACCCGCGAGCGCGGCTACAGCGACCTGAACATCGGCATCAAGTGGAACACCCACGAAGGTGACGCCGCCAGCAACACCCCCGCCATGGCCTGGCTGCTGCACGCCGATCTGGAGACCGGCTCGCACGCCTTCCGTGGCGATGGGGTGCGGCCTTCGCTGCGCTTCGTGGCCGAGTGGGAACTGCCCAACGACTGGTCCGTCGGCGTGATGCCCGGCGTCTTCGCCGAGAAGAACGAGGACGGCGACCGCTACGTGGGCGGCATCGCTGCCGTCACGGTGGGCAAGGGCTGGACGGACCGCTTCCGGACCTATGTCGAGCTGGCCGGCCAGCAACTGGCCTCCAAGAAGAACGGCGGCAACATCGTCACCTGGGACACCGGCGCTACCTACCTGGTCACCAACGATGTGCAGGTGGACATCGGCTTCTCCTGGGGCGCCACCAAGGAGACGCCCGACTTCGCCTGGGGCGTGGGGCTGGCCGTCCGGTTCTGACAACATCCTGGCGCCATCGTGATGGCATCGTGGCGCCAAAAACCCTGAACGTGCGGCAGGCACCCCTGGTGTGGATACTCGGGGGCCATGGAACAGACTTACACAGATTGGTTGGACCGCCTCCCGCTCGGTCCTTGGGGGTTGACACTCGTGTCCGCGGTCATCGCGATGGTGGCCGCGTGGCTGCTCTTCCAGACCGGCGCGGCGGTGGTACGGCGTGCCGTGGCGCGTTCTCCTTCGGCCTCGCTGGTCACACAGGCCTCCCGCCGGCCCGCTGCCTACGTGCTGCCGCTGCTGGCCCTGCAGTTCGTGCTGCGCGCCGCGCCCGATGACCTCTCCGGCATCGGCTTGGCGCGCCAGTTCACCACCATCGTTCTGATCGCCGCCGTCACCTGGTTGGTGGTGCGCATCGTGCAGGCCTGCGGCGATGCGGTGGTCTTGTCACGCCCCATCGAGAACATCAGCGACAACCTGATGGCCCGGCGCATCCAGACGCAGACCAAGGTGGTCACGCGCATGGTGGCAGGCACCGTCGTGCTGATCGGCATCTCCCTGGCACTGATGACCATCCCCGACGTGCGCCAGATCGGCACCAGCCTGCTGGCTTCGGCCGGTGTCGCCGGCATCGCCGCGGGCCTCGCCGCACGGCCTGTGCTGGGCAACCTGATCGCCGGCCTGCAGATCGCCTTCAGCCAGCCCATCCGGCTCGACGACGTGGTGATCGTGGAAGGCGAATGGGGCCGCATCGAAGAGATCACCAGCACCTACGTGGTCGTGCGCATCTGGGACGAACGCCGCCTGATCGTGCCCCTGCAGTACTGGATCGAAAAGCCCTTCCAGAACTGGACACGCTCCAGCGCCCAGCTGCTGGGCACCGTCTTTTTGTGGGTGGATTACCGCATGCCGCTGCAGCCCATCCGCGATGCACTCAAGCGTGTCTGCGAAGGCTCTCCGCTGTGGGATGGCCGCGTCTGCCTGGTGCAGGTGACAGACTTCAGCGAGAAATCGATGCAGCTGCGCTGCCTGGTCAGCACGGCCGATTCGGGCAAGGGCTGGGATCTGCGCTGCCTGGTGCGCGAGGAGTTAATGTCCCTGCTGCAGAAGGACTACCCCGAGTACCTGCCTCGCCTGCGCGCCGAGGTGGATCCGCCCAGCGACAACACCCCGCACCGCCCGCCGGCACCCGAGCAGCGCTCGCCCACGCCCGAGCACGAACACGCCGTGGCCCCGGCGGACAAGGTCTGAGCCATGCCCCGCCGCGCACCAGGCCCTCGCCGATCAGACCGTCTGATCCCAGGGCTTGGACAGCCGCATCGCCCCGTTGATGATGCCCACCATGGAGTAGGTCTGGGGGAAGTTGCCCCACATCTCGCCATTGCCCACCGCGATGTCCTCGGACAGCAGGCCGACGTGGTTGCGGCAGGCCAGCAGCGCCTCGAAGATCTCGCGGGCCTGCTGCGTGCGGCCGATGCGGGCCAGCGCGTCGATGCGCCAGAACGAGCACACGTTGAAGGAGGTCTCGGGCCGGCCGAAATCATCCGGCGCTTCGTAGCGGCGCATGAAGGGGCCGTCGCACAGCACGGCCTCCAGCGCCTCGACCGTCTTCACAAAGCGCGGATCCTTCGGGTCGATGAAGTTGACCTCGGCCATCAGCAGCACGCTGGCGTCCAGGTCCTTGCCGCCGAAGCTCTCCACGAAGGCCTGGCGCTCTTCGCTCCAGGCCAGCGCCAGGATCTTGTCGCGCACGATGCGGGCCCGCTCGGCCCAGTGGGCTGCACGGTCGGCCAGGCCCAGCGTGGCCGCCACCTTGGCCAGGCGGTCGCACGCCGCCCAGCTCATCAGCGAGGACGAGGTGTGCACCCGCGAGCGCGTGCGCAGCTCCCACATGCCCGCATCGGGCTGGTCATGCAGCAGCCAGGCCTGCTCGCCCATGGCCTCCAGCGCGATGAAGTCGCTGGCATCGGCGCGGCGGAACAGGCGGTGGTCATGGAAGGCCTGCGCGGCACCCAGCACGATGTTGCCGTAGACATCGTGCTGGAAGTGCTCGAAAGCCTGGTTGCCCACACGCACCGGCCCCATGCCCCGGTAGCCCGACAGGTGCAGCACCATGCCTTCGGTGAGCTCGCGCTCCAGGCCGATGCCGTACAGCGGCTGCACGTGGCCGCCCTGGGCGCTGCGCACCACATCGTGCAGCCAGCGCAGGTACTCCTCCATCGTGCCCACCTCGGACAGACTGTTGAGCGCACGTACCACGAAAAAGGCATCGCGCAGCCAGCAGTAGCGGTAGTCCCAGTTGCGCTCGCTGTGGGGTGCCTCGGGGATGCTGGTGGTCATGGCGGCCACGATGGCGCCGGTCTCTTCGTACTGGCACAGCTTGAGCGTGATGGCCGCGCGGATCACGGCGTCCTGCCACTCGAAGGGCAGGGCCAGGCGGCGCGTCCAGTGGCGCCAGTACCAGGCGGTCTGCTCCTCGAAGTCGCGTGCGGTCTCCTCGATGCCGCTGTCCAGCGTTTCATCAGGGCCCAGGAACAGGCTGACCGGGCCGGGCAGCGAGAACCAGGTCTCGGCCGCCACGTAGGTCAGCGGCGCGTTGGTGCTCAGGCGCAAGGTGTGGCCCGGGAACACGAAGCGCAGGTGGTTGCTGCCCCGCGTCACCGTGGGGCTGATGGCGCCCCAGTCGCCGCGCGGCTGGATACTCAGGCGCACGCGGGGGTGGCCGGCCAGCGGGCGGATGCGGCGCACCAGCTGGGCCGGGCGGAACGCCCGCTCGCGGTGGAAGAAGCGCGGCGCGAAATCCACCACCTCGATGCCCTGCCCGTCGGCGTCGAACAGCCGCGTGCGCAGGATGGCGGTGCCGGGGTCGTACTGCTGCTCGGTGCGCGCCAGGCCTTCGAGCTCCACCGACATCGTGCCCTCGCGTTTCAAGCCGCCACCCGAATCGAGCAGGGCATGGAAGACCGGATCGCCGTCGAAGCGAGGCATGCAGGACCACACGATGCGGGCCTGCTGGTCCACCAGCGCGCTGATGGTGCAATTGCCGATCAGGGCCAGGCCCAGGGAAGCTTGGTCGGTGGGTTCGCTCATCTTCTTGTTCCTCTCATGCGTCGTCGTGGGCC
>CALAKR010000031.1 GCA_937923225.1 uncultured Aquabacterium sp.
CGCCGTCGCCAAGCCCAAGCGCACCCGCCGCGCCAAGGCCCCTGAAGCCGTTGACACCGTTGAAGCGGCAGCCGCCGCGCCGACCGAGGCGGACGGCAGTGAGGCTCCGGTGGCCCGCAAGACGCCCCGCCGCCGTACCAAGGCCGCCGATGAGGCTGCGCCCGTGGCCGCCGCAGAGGCTGTGGCTGAGGCGCCCGCCCTGGATCCGGTGGCTGAAGAAGCGCCGGCCAAGCCCAAGCGTGCTCCCCGCCGCAAGGCCGTGGCCCCCGAGCAAGGCGATCTGCTGGCCGATGCCGCACCCTCTGACGAAACGCCCGTGGCAGAGCCTGTCGAGCAAGCCCCGGTGATCCGCGAATCCGCCGGCCATGGCTTCTTCCAGCTGGACCCGGCAGGGCAGGGTGCTGACACCGGTGCCGAGGCCTCTGGCGAGGCCGCCGAAGCTGCCCCCGAAGGTGGTGAGCAAGGCGGGTCCCGCGAGCGCCCTCGTCGTGACCGGCACGATCGCCAGCAGCGCCGTGAACGTCGCGAATCGCGCCAGGCCGAGGAAGGCGAGGGCGGCGGCCAGGCCGCGGGCACCGATGAAGAGCCCCGTCCGTCGCGCCGCGCGGCCATCGCCGCCGAACAGGCTTCTGCCGTGTTCGCCGAGCTGCTGACCGGCGATTTCGACAAGGCCCATGAAGAAGAGGTGGAGGCCGAAGGCGCCGATGCCGAGGCCGCCCAGACCAAGCGCGTGCTGCGCCCCGAGCCGGATGCGCCCAAGCTGCAGAAGGTGCTGGCCCAGTCCGGCGTGGGTTCGCGCCGCGACATCGAGCAGATGATCGAAGATGGTCGCATCTCCGTGAATGGCGAAGTGGCCCACATCGGTCAGCGCGTTTCCTTCGGCGACAAGATCGCCGTGGGCGGCAAACCCATCCGTGTGCGCATCTCGCCGCCGCCGGCCCGCATCCTGGCCTATCACAAGCCCGTGGGTGAGGTCGTCACGCACGACGATCCGCAGGACCGCCCCACCGTGTTCCGCCGACTGCCCCGCCTGCAACACGGCAAGTGGCAATCGGTTGGCCGCCTGGATCTGAACACCGAAGGCCTGCTGTTGTTCACCAACTCCGGTGATCTGGCCAACCAGCTGATGCACCCCCGCTTCGGCGTGGAGCGCGAGTACGCCGTGCGCGTGCTGGGTTCGCTCGCCGCTGACGCCAAGGCCAAGCTGCTCGAAGGCGTGGACATCGAAGGCCAAACGGCCTCGTTCAAGTCCATCGAAGAAGGTGGCGGCGAAGGTGTCAACCGCTGGTACCGCGTCGTGATCACGGAAGGCCGCAACCGCGAAGTGCGCAAGCTGTTTGACGCGGTGGGCCTGACGGTCAGCCGCCTGATCCGCGTGCGCTACGGCTCCATCGTGCTGCCGCTGGGCCTTAAGCGCGGCGTGTGGGTCGAGCTGGGCGAGTCGGACGTGCGTGCCGTCAAGTTCCTGGCCGGCGGTGACCGCCAGGAGCAAGGGCAAGGCCAGGGCCAGGGGCAAGGCCGTCGCAATGACCGCGACGACCGCCAGGGCCGCAACGGCAACAACAACCAGCGCGATAACCAGCGTGGTGGCCAGGGCAAGTTCGGCAACAAGGACAAGTTCGGCCAGGGCAACGGCCAGAACCAGCAGCGTGGGCAAGGCCCGCGTGGCAACGGAAACGGCAACAACCAGGGCAACAACCAAGGTAACCGTGGCCCGGACCGTCAGCAGCAGGCTCGTCCGCCCCGCGACGATCGTCCGATGGACCGCCGCTCTGACAGCGATGACGATCACGACCACATCGGGCCGATCCCCAACCCGCTGGAGCAGACCTTCGACCGCCGGTTCGCCAAGGGCTCCAAGCGCATCACCTCCGGTTTCGGCCGGCCGGACCAGCACGAGCAGCAAGGTCAGCGTGGCGGCGGCAAGAAGGGGGGCCCCCGCGAGCCCGATCCGCTGCAGACGTCCGTCGGCTACATCGGCGCCGATGCCTTCTTTGGCAACAAGGGCGGCGGTGGTGGCAACCGTGGCGGCGGTGGCCGCCGTCGCTGATCTCCCCAGTTTCAACAACCTGATACTTACCCGCAGTACAATGCCGGGTTTTGTCAAATAACCGAATTTCGGAGCAAATTACATGGCCATCGAACGCACCCTCTCGATCATCAAGCCCGACGCTGTCGCCAAGAACGTGATCGGCCAGATCGTCGCCCGTTTTGAAGGCGCTGGCCTGAAGGTTGCCGCTGCCAAGCTGGTGCAACTGTCGCGTCAAGAAGCCGAAACCTTCTACGCCGTCCACAAGGAGCGCGGCTTCTTCAAGGATCTGGTGGACTTCATGGTCTCCGGCCCCGTGTTCGTGCAAGTGCTCGAAGGTGAAGGCGCCATCGCCAAGAACCGCGACCTGATGGGCGCCACCGACCCCAAGAAGGCCGAAAAGGGCACCATCCGCGCCGATTTCGCTGACAGCATCGACGCCAACGCCGTGCACGGTTCTGACGCCGCTGAAACCGCTGCGCAAGAAATCGCCTTCTTCTTCCCTGGCCTGAACGTCTACAGCCGCTGATCGCGGGCTGGAGGTATGTGCCATGAGCGCCGTCAACCTGCTCGACTTCGATCTTGAAGGCTTGACGGCGTTTTGCGAGCAGCTGGGCGAAAAGCGCTTTCGCGCCGTCCAGCTGTTTCGCTGGATCCATCAAAAGGGCGCCACCGACTTCGACCAGATGTCGGACCTGGCCAAATCCCTGCGCGGCAAGCTGCAGGGCGTGGCCACGCTGGAGCGCCTGAAGGTCATCAGCGAACATGTGTCCGCCGATGGCACCATCAAGTGGTTGTTTGAGTCCGGCGCAGGTCAGGCCGTGGAAACCGTTTTTATCCCGGAACCGGGGCGTGGCACATTGTGC
>CALAKR010000032.1 GCA_937923225.1 uncultured Aquabacterium sp.
TTGCTCCTGCTCCATTTGCTCGACCGTGCGCTCGATGGCCTCAAGGATGAATGCATGCGTCGTCGTGCCCGCGCGTTCAGCGGCTGCAGACACGCGTGCCTTCAAGTTGTCTTCGATACGAATGGTGGTTGTGCTCATGGCAAGCCTTTTCGTCGCTCCTGAGGACGTCAGCTGAACATGTAGCACAAATGCGCTACATCATTCAAACTGCAGATGCCACCGGTAGGATTCAATCGGTTTGCGGAAAGACCGGTGCCCACCCCTTCGAAGCTCACAACGTCAGCAGCACCACCTCGGACACCTCGCCTTCGCTCACCACGGGCACGGCTACCAGGGCGCCGTCGGCCAGGGTCTCGACACACGGCACGCCGCTCAGGTAGGCCTTGCCGACGGGGCTGTGGCCCTCATCCAAGGGCAGGGTGGCATCGCCCATGGGGCCTTTGGCTTCGTCGAACCCGAAAGCGCGCCGCAGCGTGTTCGGCGCATCCCCCGGCACCCAGCCCTCCACCCGCCCCGCCACCGGCGTGCGTGAGGATGAGAGCAAGGTCACCACGTACTCGGCCTGTGTCTGGGCGGCCCACGGCATGGCCAGGCCGCGCTCGATGCCCGCATCCCGCGCGCTCGCGCCCCGCAGGAAGCGTGGCGCACTGGCCAGGTCGTCCATGAACACGGTGTGCCCCTGCTGCCAGGCCAGGCCCGGCAGGCCTGTGCCCCGCGGCAGGTAGGTGTCCTGGGACACAGCCTCCAGCGCATCGGCACCGTGGCTGTAGACGCCTTCGACCAGGGTCATGTCGGTGGTGACGCGCGGATCGTTGCGCCAGATCTCGATGGCCCCCGCCTGCTGCGCGTCATCCCCGCAGAACAGCACCAGCACGGCCGTGAGCTCGCCACGCACGAACACCGGCAGCGCGATGGCACTGCTCAGCCGGGCGCCGCGCGCCGCCTCGGCCCGCAGGAAGGGCAGGCCATGCAACTGCTTGAGCAGCATGGGCCGGCCCTGCTGCCAGGCCAGGCCGGGCAGCCCCTCGCCCAGCTTGAAGCGCATGCCCTGGCTGCTGGTGCAAAAGCCCTGCGCTTCGGGCCCGGCCACGGCTGCACCATGGGTAAGCACGGTGTGGCTGGCATCGGGCAGCCAGACCTCGGCGACGCGGATGAATGTCTTCATGGCAGGGACCTCTCGTTCTCAGGCAACACCTGTGAACGCGGCAAGATCCGCGCCAAGTGTTGCGACCCGCGCGCTTACTGCCCCAGCGCGAAGAAGCGGCTGGGCGGCATGCCCACCGAACGGGTCACCATGGCGGTGAACGCACTGGCACTGGCATAGCCCAGTTCGGCCGCGATGTGGCTCATGGGCCGCTTGCGCGCCGACAGCGAGAGGGCCTTGGCCAGCAGCACCTGCTGGCGCCACTGCACGAAGCTGGTCTGCAGCTCATCGCGGAACAGGCGTGCCACGGTGCGCGGGCTGGCGCCCACCTCGGCGGCCCAACCGGCCAGCGTAGTGTGGCGTCCGGGATCGTTCAGCACGGCCTCGCACAGGGCGCGCAGGCGCTTGTCCACCGGCAGGGCCACGCCCAGGGGCACCGGCTTGGCCTGGCGCATCTCATCGAGGATCAGGGCGGCCAGACAGCGCTCGCGCTCGCCCGGCTTGCCCTCGGGGAACTGGCCAGATGCATCCCGCCCCGGCGCCGGCACCCGGGCCAGCTCCAGCACCAGTTCGCGCATCAGCGCGGTGACCTCCAGCACCCGGCACTCGCGCCACACGGCCTGCTGCGCGGCAGGCACCAGCGGCCCGACCTCGCCGGCCTGCTGGTGGACATAGACCGTGCGCATGTCCGCATCTTCCAGCACCGTGACCGCGTGCACCACGTGCGGCGGGATCCACACAGCCCGTGACGGCGGCACGATGAAGGTGCTGCGCCCCGCCGTGATGCGCGCCACGCCCGTGGCCGAAAACGCCAGCTGTCCCCACGCATGGCTGTGCGGCTCCACCTGCAGATCGGCCGTGATCACGCGCGCCTTGGCGCGCACGGGCCGCCCCATGCTGGGGCCGTAGCGCTGCGGATCCAGCGGCGGAATGGTGCGCCGCCCGGCGGCAGCCGGCGTCGACGCGGTAGATGGCGCGCGTTTTGGCATGATCTCGACAGAAATTGTCGATCTATCGTAACCCGGACAAGAGCCCCGCGCCTACAGTGCGGGCATGAACACGACCACCCTTGGCACCCCGGCGCCCGTCAGCGCCCGGCAGGACGCCACCACCATCGGCCTGATCGGGCTGGCGCACGGCACCTCGCACTTCAACCACATGCTGCTGCCGCCGCTGTTCCCGCTGTTCATCCGTGATTTCGGGCTGAGCTATTCGGAGCTGGGCCTGCTGGTGTCGGTGTTCTTCGTGATCTCGGGCGTGGGCCAGGCCATGGCCGGCTTCCTGGTGGACCGCGTGGGCGCGCGGCCGGTGCTGTTCACGGCGCTGGGCCTGTTCGTGTGTGCCGCGCTGGCGGCCGCCACGGCGCAGGGCTACCCGGGGCTGATGCTGGCCGCCGCGCTGGCCGGGCTGGGCAATGCGCCCTTCCACCCGGTGGACTTCACCATCCTGAACAAGCGCGTGTCGGCACCGCGCCTGGGCCATGCCTTCTCGGTGCACGG
>CALAKR010000033.1 GCA_937923225.1 uncultured Aquabacterium sp.
AGCGAGGCGTCCAACGCCATCTCGCCACGGGTCTGCATGCGGGCACGGCCTTCGAGCGACCAGTTCTGCCAACGCAGCGACTCGATCACCACCTCGTGCGAAGGCGCCGCCCCGCCCCGCACCTCCTGCAGCGCAAGCCGCCCGGTCAGCGCCGTCAAGGGCTGGGGGCCCAGCAGATTGCTCTGGAAACGCCCGACCGACAAGGCATTGATGCGCACCCCGAACGGCAGGTCCACCGCCGTGGGCGCCGTGCTCGGTCCCTGTGACGGCGCAGACACCCAGTGCAGATCGGCACTCTGGGCCTGCAGCCGGTCCAGGTGCAACTGCCAGCCCCAGGCCGATCCTGCGGCACGCTCCCATCGCAGTGCACGCCATTCGGGCTCCATCAGCGTCAGGCGGGATCCACGCGGCAGGCTGAGTTCGACACGCCGTGCACGGAAATCACCCCACAGCATGCCTTTGGGCTCGACCACCTTCAGGCCAGGCACCCAGGCCAGCAGCCGGGCCGTGCCGTCTTCACTGCGCAGTGCCAGCCAGGCGCCGCCCACGGCCGACACCACAACCACGATGACGATCAGCACCAGGGCCAAGAGGCTGCGCTTGAGCCAGCGCCAGGCGCGCGGCGGTGGTGCGGTCTCGCTCACAGCGTGATCCCCACACTGAAGTGCAGACGGTACTGTCGCTCTTCCTGGCCATAGGCCAGATCCAGGCGCAGCGGCCCCACGGGGCTGCGCCAGCGAACGCCCATGCCATAGCCCAGCTTCGGATCCAGGTCGGCCCAACGGTCCGTCGCGTCACCCGCATCGATGAACACGGCGCCCCACAGGCTGGGAAAGCGCTGCCACATCGGCCGGGCCAGTTCGGCACTGCCGGTGACCATCGTGCGCGCGCCCACCGTCACGCCATTGCGCTGCTCGCCCAGAGTTCGGTACCCATAGCCCCGCACGGATTCATCGCCGCCTGCGCGGAACAGCAGCGTGTCCGGCACGCTCACATCGTCAGCGGCGAACACATGCCCCCCTTCCGCGCGCAATGAGGCATACCACTGCCCCGGCAGCGGGCGGTACCAGGTCAAGCGCCCGTAGGCCCGGCCGAACCAGCCCGCCTCCTCCATGGTCGAGAAGGTATGGCCGACACTGCCCTGCACATTGGCGGTGAAGCCGCGCGTGGGCAGGATCTGGCTGTCCACGTCACGCCAGATCAACTGCTGGTTGCCCGACAGCGCCGACGCATCGGACAGGTCCAATCCATCGGATGACGTCACCTTGGCGCGCAGGAACTCGGCGTAGGTCAGGCGCTCAAGCCGGTCGCCCTCATCGGACTGGCCGGCACGCGCCCGGTAGCTCAGCGTGAGCGCATCGTCCGTGTCGAGCTGGCGGGAGCCTTGGAGCGACAACAGCCAGCGCTTGCGCCCGGCATTGGGGTGGGAGGTCAGGTCGGTCTGCAGCACGGATTCTTCCCGGCCCAACTGGACCTTGGATTTGGCCTGCCAAGGCAACCCCCACAGCAGGCGGTGCAGATGCTCCACGGACACACGCGGCCCGGTGTCGCTGCTCACGCCGACGCCGAAGGTGGCCTGCTGCAAGGGCATCTCGCGCACCTGCACCGTGACGCCTGCCTCCTTGGCCTGCGCCGGGTCATCGTTCAGGGTGACGAACACGCTTTCGAACAGGTTGAGTTTCTGCAGCCGCTCCTGGAAATCGAGCACCTCGGCCTCGCGGTAAGGCTGGCCCTGCCGGAAGCCGGCCGTGTTGCGGATGGCCGATTCCGGCTGGCGCTTGAGCCCCTCGATCGTCAGGGGCCCGTAGAAGAAGCGCGGGCCGCTGTCGGCCACGATGAACAGCTTGGCCTTCTGAGTCTCCGCATCCACCGTGGCAGCCGTACCGGACCACACCGCCGCCGCATAGCCTTCGGATCGCATGGTGGCCAGGGTGGCGTTCTTGGCGGCAGACCACGTCGCCTGCAAAAAGGGCTTGCCCACCGCCAGCGGCCATTGCTGGTTGATCTTGCGCACCAGCGACACGGCATCGCGATCGCCCTTCTCGGCCTGCACGTCCAGCTCGCCTTCGAACACCAACTGGACCTGCTCGACCGTGGCCTTCGGGCCTGGCCACACGGTGATCTTGACCACCACCGGCGCCCCCACGACCTCGTCAGAGAGCGACACCTTGATCTCGGAGGCGAAATAGCCTTCGGCTTCGAGCAGGGCACGAGCCTGCTCCGGGGATGCGGCCACCAGGCGACGCAGTTCACTGCGGGTGATGTTCACACCTGTGCCGGGAGGCTGAGCCGATGCGGATGCAGGTGTTGATGTCGGCGGCTGGGTGGGCACGGGGCTGGCAGATGTGGCGGTCGCCCCGGTAGTGGAGGAATCGGCATCGGGGCCATCATCTGTATCCTGGGCTGCTCCCGTCGACGCCGCCTCCGCACGCTTGCGCGCAGCCTCGCTCACCTGCGCCTGGTAGCGGGAGATGTCCAGGTAGCTGCGCAGCAACTCATCGAGCGGCTTGGGCGCATCGATCTCCAGCGTCCAGGCCAGCGGCGAGCGCCGCCGTGCGCCGGATGCCGCCCCAGCGGGGGCTGCTGCGCTGGCCGAACCATTCGCGGCCGGGCTGGGCGTGGTCACCCCGCCACCGGCGCCCTGCGCCTGTCCGGGGCCAGGTACCTGTGCCTGCGCCACCAGCGTCAACAGCCCGCCCGCGACAACCGCGGGCACGCGCCATGTGCACCTCAAGACCCTCAGCATCCAGCTCCCGGGACGATGTTCATTGTTTTACTTGCTCAAGAGGCGCATGGCCGACTCCAGCCCCTGCAGGCTCAGCGGGAACATGCGGTTGCCCAGCAGCTGCTGCATGATGCCGATGCTCTGGCGGTACTGCCACACACCGGCCGGTTCGGGGTTGATCCAGGCGTGGTGCGGGAAGGCGTGCGTCAGGCGCTGCACCCACTCGGCACCGGGCTCTTCGTTGTTGTACTCCACGCTGCCGCCAGGCTGCAGGATCTCGTAGGGGCTCATGGTCGCGTCGCCCACGAAGATCAGCTTGTAGTCCTTGTTGTACTTGCGGATGATGTCCCAGGTCGGGATCTTCTCCGAGAAGCGGCGGTGGTTGTTCTTCCACATGAAGTCGTAGACACAGTTGTGGAAGTAGTAGAAATCGAGGTGCTTGAACTCGGACTTGGCGGCAGAGAACATTTCCTCCACCCGGTGGATGTGGTCGTCCATCGTGCCGCCCACGTCCATCAGCAGCAGCACCTTCACGTTGTTGTGCCGCTCGGGCACCATCTTGATGTCCAGCATGCCGCCCGCCGCCGCCGTGGCGTGGATGGTGTCGTCGAGCGCCAGTTCTTCGGCCGCGCCCTGGCGGGCGAACTTGCGCAGGCGGCGCAGCGCCACCTTGATGCTGCGGGTGTTGAGCTCGACGCTGTCGTCGTAATCCTTGAACTCGCGCTTGTCCCAGACCTTGACGGCACTGCGGTTACGCGACTTTTCCTGGCCGATGCGGATACCCTGCGGGTTGTAGCCATGCGCACCGAAGGGCGAGGTGCCACCGGTGCCGATCCACTTGTTGCCGCCCTCGTGGCGCT
>CALAKR010000034.1 GCA_937923225.1 uncultured Aquabacterium sp.
CGGGCCTGCGTGGTCCTGGCGTCAGGGTGCATCCGACGGTGCTTAATGCTGGCACATGTACGGCTGCATCGCCAGTCAACGCCGGGTCTTGCTCGTGCACCACGGCCACGTGTGGTGTTGGGGTGCTCGATACGGCTGCTGCAGTGCAATGGGCGATCGATGAGCGAATCCGTGTGCATGGCCCTACCGCTCCGATACAACCTTATGTGTCCCCGTCAGTCACTGCCAGCTTTTTCAATGCTTCTGCATTGCGAGGCTTCAGCAGCAGCGGTCAAAACAATGGCGGTGGCAATGGCGGCGGCGGCGGGGGAGGGGGCGCAGTGGGGCTGATTGAACTGTTGTGTGTGGTGACTGTGGCGAGCATTCTGACGATCGGCCGCCAGCGTCGCCGGCCTCACTGAATGATCTGAGGCAGCTCAGCCCTTGCAAGCCCCGAAGCCCTTGCCCGCCGGCAGCCTCATGCTGGCCAGTACCCGCTGAATCGCCAGGCTGGCCTGGGGCACGCGCACCACGGCCACGTCCTGCGCCGGCCGCACGGTGACGACCCGGGCTGTGCGGATGCCGCGCTGGCGCAGCGTTTCCAGGGCATTGTGGGCCTGGGCTTCCTGGTTGTAGCGACCCAGGGACACGCCCATCGCCAGGTTGGCCGGTGAGCGCACCTCTTCGAAATTGAGCCCGCGGATGCGGCGCAGTTCGTCTTGCTTGCGGCTCAGGGCTTCGGCGTCGCCATAGGGGCCCATGTAGACCAGCCACAGGCCTTGCACGGCCACGGTCTGCAGGGTCCAACTGCCTGAGGCCAGTTGGGCCAGCTGCGGTGTGATCTGGCGCTGTTCGGCGGGGGTGAAGGGGCCGGCTTCCATGCACACGGGCCCGGCGGCCACGGCCACCGCGCTGGCGCCTGCTGTGGCTGCACCGTTGGCAGGGCGAGCCGATGCGTCCGTGCCGGAAGCCGGCGCGCTGCCCGCTTCAGAAGCCGCAGCGGCTTCGTCGGGGGTATCGGCGTCTTTGCCCGTGGCAGGGCCGCTGGCGGCCACAGGGGGCTCGACGACCAGCCGCTCCGGGTGCACCTGGGCCTTGAGGCGCTCGGGCTCCCGGCCGGCATGTGCTTGGCTCAAGGGGCCGCCCAGCCAGCCTTCTCGCCAAGCGAAAAAGCCCATGTTGGCCAGGATCAACACCACAACAAGCGCACGCAGCATACGGAGAACGTCACCTCAGAGGCGGTGGAGAGGAGGATCCCCGGATCATAGGGGATGCCGTGGCGTCGTTGACCGGGCTAGGCCCCGGAACGTGGGCGCACACTGACTTCGCCGATGCTCCAGGGTTGCAGGGCGCCCAGGCCGTCGTCCACGAGCAACGCGCCTTGCGCATCCACGCCTTGGGCGATGCCTTGGGCATCGGGTGGCGCGCTCCCGGCTGCACCACCCTGCATGTGGCGCCACAGGGCCACCGGGCGCCCCCGCAGTGTGTCGCGGGCATCGTAGGCCGCACGCAAAGGCGCAAAGCCTTCGTGTTCGAAGCAGCGCAGGCCGGCCAGCCAGGCGGGCACCACGGCGGCCATGGCCTGGCCTGGTGTGAGGGGCAGGCCCAAGCCTGTGGCGGCGTCGGTGCGCTCGCTGCGCAGCGCCTCCGGGGTGTCGGCCAGGTTCAGGCCCAGGCCGATCACCACCCAGCGCTGTTCCGGGGCCAGGGCTGGCCCTTGGATGGCCTCGATCAGGATGCCGGCCAGCTTGCGGTCGTCGATCCACAGGTCGTTGGGCCACTTCAGTTGCAGGCGGGGGGCGCTGGCATCGGCGCGCAGCGCATCAAGCGCCTGGGCCGTCCACAGGCCCACGGCCAGCGACAGGGCGCTGCCGCCACCGGGCACATCTGCCAGGGCCAGGGGCAGGGCCAGGCTCAGCGTGAGCGCCTGGCCGGGTTGGGCATCCCACTGGCGGCCTGCGCGGCCCCGGCCGGCCGTCTGGCGCCAGGCAGTTACCACCACGGGATCCCGGGCGCCATCGCGGCCTAGCGCCAGGGCATGGGCGTTGGTGGAGCCCACTTCGGGCAAGACCTCGACTGACAAAGTGGGCCAGTCGGGCTGGGCGGCCAGCCACAGCTGTTCCGCGGCGTGGTTCAGGTCAGCGATGCCGGCGTCCATGAGGGCTCAGGCCTTCTTTTTGCGGCGGCGGATGGCCAGCATGGTGCCGCGGCAGTCGGGCGAGCCGCACCAGCAGGCGTAGTCCTTCTTGAGGCTGGGTGTGATGCGCGAGTCGATCACCAGGCCGTAGTCGAAGAACAACTCTTCGCCCGGGGCGATGTCGCGCAGGGCCTTGAGGAAGACGCGATTGCCATCCTGCTCGGCTTCCAGGTTGGGCGCGCAGGAGTGGTTGATCCACTTGGCTGAATTGCCCTGGTACTTGCCGTCGATGACATGGCCGTCATCCAGGTGAAAGTAGAAGGTGTGGTTGGGCTGGCTGGGATCGTGCGGGTGGCGGTCCAGCGCCTCCTGCCAGGTGATGATCTCGCCGCGGTACTCCAGCACCGTGTCGCCCTGGTGCAGGGGGCGGATGGCGTAGACGCCCTTGCCGTGCACGCCGGAATCGCGCACCTGGGTGCGGCGCCCGCCCTTGGGGATATCGGCGCTGACGGTGGCCGTCCGGGCGGCGGGCAGATTTTTCGGGTTGGCTTGCGACATGGGCAAGATTGGGTACATTGAATTGGTGGGCGCGCGTGTGCGTGTGTGCGCACGTGTACGTACGCGTATACATGCACGCATATACACGCGAGAGCCTTGATTGTAAGAACGTATTTCCCCCCGGCCATGCGGAGGCCGGCGCAGACGCTATAAACACGCCCATGAGCAAAGCCCTGGTCATCGCAGAAAAGCCTTCCGTCGCGCAAGACATCGTGCGCGCATTGACGCCGGTGGACGGCAAGTTCGAGAAGCACGAAGAGTATTTCGAGAGCGAACATTACGTGGTGAGCTCCGCCGTGGGCCACCTGGTCGAGATCAAGGCCCCGGAGGAGTTCGACGTCAAGCGCGGCAAATGGAGCTTCACGCACCTGCCCGTGATCCCGCCGCACTTCGATCTCAACCCGATCGACAAGAGCAAGGGCCGCCTCAATGCCCTGGTCAAGCTGATCAAGCGCAAGGACGTCGACA
>CALAKR010000035.1 GCA_937923225.1 uncultured Aquabacterium sp.
GCTGGTGGCCACGGTCGGGCTGGCGCTGTTCGCGCGGGCGCCGGTGGACGGCACGATGCTGGCGGACGTGGTGCCGGGCATGGTGCTGCTGGGCCTGGGCGCGGGCGTGGCCTTCAACCCCATGCTGCTGGCGGCCATGAGCGATGTCTCGCCCAGCGAATCGGGCCTGGCCTCGGGCGTGGTGAACACCTCCTTCATGATGGGCGGTGCGGTGGGCCTGGCGGCGCTGGCCAGCCTGGCCGATGCACGCACGCACGCGCTCACGGCGGCAGGTGCCTCACTGCCGGAAGCGCTCAATGGCGGCTACCAGCTGGCCTTCGTGGTGGGCGCGGCATTTGCGCTGGTGGCCGGCTTGCTGGGCGCGGCGCTGCTGCGCCCGGGGGCGCAGGCCGGGGCTGGGGCGGGGCCGGTGGCGATGCATTGATGGGCGCCAGACGCCTGAACGAAGGCGCGTGATGCGGTGTAATGCGCACAGCCCTTTCCACATGCATCACGTGCATTCAATGCACTGAGCCCCATCCCCAAGTCCGAATCGGACACCACGGAGTTCTCCATGACCCTCTCGATGTACACCGCCAGCGTGGTACCTGCCACGCGCACGCTCAAGGCCCTGTCCAGCATTCTGGCCAAGGCGCAGGCCCATTGCCAGGCCCGCCAGATCGATGAGCAGGCGTTCCTGAGCGCGCGCCTCTTCCCGGACATGTTCCCGATGGTGCGGCAGGTTCAGATCGCGACCGACATGATCAAGGGGGGCGTGTCGAGGCTGGCCGGGGTGGAGATCCCGCGTTATGAAGACACGGAGACCAGCTTTGCGGAACTGCAGGCCCGCGTGACGCGCACCATCGATTACCTGGCCACCTTCAAGCCTGGCGATTTCGATGGCAGTGATGAGCGCACCATCCAGATCGTGCGCTCATCCGGCACGGTGGAATACGTCGGCCTGGCCTACCTCACCGAGCAGGTGCTGCCCAACTTCTACTTCCACGCGACCACGGCCTACAACCTGCTGCGCCATGGCGGGGTCGAGATCGGCAAGAAGGATTTCCTGGCCAATCACTGAAGACATTGGAGACACGCTGATGAAAGCCATCTGGAACGGCACTGTCGTGGCCGAAAGTGACGACACTGTGGTGGTCGAAGGCAACCACTATTTCCCGGCCAGCGCGCTCAAGCAGGAATACGTGCTGAGCAGCAACCACCGCACTTCGTGCCCCTGGAAGGGCCAGGCGCGCTACTACACGCTGTTCGTGAACGGTGATGCCAACCCGGATGCGGTCTGGTACTACCCGGAGCCCAGTGAGGCCGCGGCCGAGATCAAGGACCGCGTGGCCTTCTGGAAGGGCGTGAAGATCGAGGATTGATCTTCGGCCCACGCATCGCAGGGGCCGATCAGCCGGCCACCACCTGCGACACGGCCTTCTGCCATTGCTGCATCAGCGCCTCGGCCTGTGTGCGCGGCATGGTGGGCATGAAGCGGCGCTCCACGCGCCATTTGGCGGCCAGCTCGTCCAGGCCCGCATAGACGCCGGTGGCCAGACCCGCCAGGTAGGCGGCGCCCAGCGCGGTGGTTTCCGTCACCTGCGGGCGCGCCACCGGGATGCCCAGCAGATCGGCCTGGAACTGCATCAGCAGGTCATTGCGGCAGGCGCCGCCATCCACGCGCAGTTCGGACACCTCGGTGCCTCCACCAGCGCGGATGTCGGCCGCCATGGCCTGCAGCAGGGCGGCGCTCTGGAAGGCGATGCTCTCCAGCGCGGCGCGCGCGATGTGGGCCACGGTGGTGCCACGGCTCAGGCCCAGGATGGCGCCCTTGGCGTGCGGCTTCCAGTAAGGCGCACCCAGCCCGGTGAAGGCCGGCACGAAGACCACGCCACCGGCATCAGGCACGTTCAGGGCAAGTTGCTCCACCTGATGGCTGCCCTCGATGGCCTGCAGGCCGTCACGCAGCCACTGCACCACCGCCCCGCCGATGAAGACGCTGCCTTCCTGGGCGTAGGCGGGCTGCGCATCGGGTGTGGCGGCCATGGTGCTGATCAGGCCGTTGTGCGAATCGAAGCGCCGCCCGCCCGTGTGCGTGAGCAGGAAGCAGCCGGTGCCGTAGGTGTTCTTGGCGAGGCCCGGCGTGAAGCAGGCCTGGCCGAAGAGGGCGCTCTGCTGGTCGCCCGCCATCGCGGCGATGGGCACGCGCGTGCCACCGAAGATGCCGCCCGCCGTGTGCGCGAACACGTGGGACGAGGGGCGCACCTCGGGCAGCAGCGAGCGGGGAATGTCGAACAGTGCCAGCAGATCGTCATCCCACGTCTGCGTGGCGATATTGAACAGCATGGTGCGCGAGGCGTTGCTCACGTCGGTGGCGTGCACGGCGCCTTGTGCGGCCGTGCCACCGGTGAGCTGCCACAGCAGCCAGCTGTCGATGGTGCCGAAAGCCAGCTTGACTTGGCTGGCCAGGTCACGTGCACCGGGCACGTTGGCCAGGATCCAGGCCAGCTTGGTGGCCGAGAAATAGGCATCGACCACCAGGCCGGTGCGCTCGCGAATCAGTGCCTCGTGGCCTTGTTCGCGCAGTTGCTGGCACAGGGCCTCGCCGCGCCGGTCCTGCCAGACGATGGCGTGGCCCAGCGGCTCGCCGGTGTCGCGCCGCCAGACCATGGTGGTCTCGCGCTGATTGGTGATGCCGATGGCGTGCACTTGCGCTGCGGTGATGCCGGCTTTGCGCAGCGCCTCGTGCGCGGTGGCCAGCTGCGAGCGCCAGATCTCCAGGGCATCGTGCTCCACCCAGCCGGGGCGGGGAAAGTGCTGGGTGAACTCCTGCTGGGCGATGGACAGCATCTCGCCGGCCTCGTTGAACACGATGCTGCGCGAGCTGGAAGTGCCTTGGTCGAGGGCGAGGATGTGGGCCATGGTGGGTTGATCCAGTGTCCGTGGAGTCTGTGAAAAGGGCCGGCGCGGCCGGTCAGGGCGCGATCACGCAATCGATGCCGGCCTCAGCCAGCAGGGCAGGGAAGGGCTCGGGCGGCAGTGCGTCGGTGTAGAGCCGGTCGATCTGTTCCAGGCGCGCCAGCTCGACCATGGCCGGGCGGTTGAACTTGCCGTGGTCGGCGGCCAGCCACACCTCGCGGCTGTGCTCGATCAGGGCCTGTGCCACCTTCACTTCGCGCAGATCGTAGTCGCGCAGGGTGCCATCGGCCTCGATGCCCGAGATGCCGATCAGGCCGATGTCGACGCGGAACTGGCGGATGAAATCCACGGCCGTCTCACCCACGATGCCCCGGTCCACAGGCCGCATCACCCCGCCCGCCACGATCACCTCGCACGACGGGTTACCTGCCAGGATGCCGGCCACAGTGAGGTTGTTGGTGATCACGCGCAGGCCCTGGTGGCCCATCAGCTCACGGGCGATGGCCTCTGTGGTGGTGCCCAGGTTGATCAGCAGCGAGCAGTGGTGGGGGATGGCCTGTGCAATGGCGCGGGCGATGCGCTGCTTGCCCTGGGCGTTGAGCTCCTGCCGCTGCTGGTAGGCCAGGTTCTCAGTGGTGGAGGTGGGCAGGCGCACGCCCCCGTGGTAGCGCGCCAGCAGGCCGGCCTGGGCCAGCAGTTGCACGTCGCGCCGGATGGTCTGCAGCGTCACGCCGAGGGTGTCGGCCAGGTGCTCGATGCTGACCACGTCCTGGGCGCGGACCTGTTCGAGCAGGCGTGTCTGACGCGGATTGAGGTTCATCCGGCGATCATAAGCGAATCATTTCACGCAAAAAAGAATTTAAACGAACTACAATGATGAAAATCGAATGAAACCGAATTGATTCGAGCGCTGTGTGAGGAAGGCCCTTGCCGGCGCTGGTCTGTTGGAGCACGCCATGGACAGCAATGCCTTGCCCGCCTACCCCTCGCCTGCAGAGATGCAGGCGGCCCTGAGTCCCGCCATGCCGGAGGCTTGCGATGTGCTGGTGGTGGGAGGCGGCATCAATGGCGCCGGCATCGCGCGTGACCTGGCCGGGCGGGGCTTGAAGGTGCTGTTGGTGGAGCAGCACGATCTGGCGGCGCACACCTCGTCGTCATCGACCAAGCTGATCCATGGTGGCTTGCGCTACCTGGAGCACCAGGAGTTCTCGCTGGTGCGCAAGGCCCTGCAAGAGCGCGAGGTGCTGCTGCGCAGCGCGCCGCACATCATCAAGCCGATGCGCTTTGTGATGCCGCACGATCCGCACATGCGGCCGGCCTGGCTGATCCGCCTGGGCCTGTTCCTGTACGACCACCTGGCTAGGCGCGAGGTACTGCCCGGCTCGCGCGGCGTGGCCTTGCGCGGACACCGGCTGGGTGCGCCACTGCAGGCGCGTTTCAAGCGCGGTTTTGTCTATTCCGATGGCTGGGTTGACGATGCGCGCCTGGTGGTGCTCAACGCGATGGATGCGCGCGAG
>CALAKR010000036.1 GCA_937923225.1 uncultured Aquabacterium sp.
CATCTATGACGAACCAAGGCGGCGAGGCCCCAAGGCCTGCCGCCCGCTTCAAAACCAAGAAATCAGACCTAAAGAACGAGAGGGAAAACTGCTTGAGCTTACTTGGCGAAATCAGCCTTGGCCTTGGCCTGGCAGGCATCCTTGGCATCGCCGTTCAGAGCATCGCACTTCTCCTTGGCCGCAGCATACTTCGCGTCGAGCTTTTCCTCGGTGGCATTCTTCACGGCCTTGCCGGTCTTGAGCTGCACTTCAGCATCGGCCTTGGCGGCCGTGTAGGCGGCTTCAGCTTCCTTCTTGCAGACGTCCTTGTCGTTGCCGGTCTTGTCGTCGCACTTTTCCTTGGCCAGGTCGTACTGAGCCTCGGCGACATCCTTGTGGGCCTCATAGGCGGCCTTGGGCGTGTTCTTGTAGGCGGCTTCGGCCTTGGACACCGCACTCACGTGCTGCACCTTGGCTTCGGCCTTGCACACGTCGGCAGCATTGCCGCTGAGCGACTTGCACTTGTCCTTGTTGGCGTCGTACTGGGCCTTGGCCTCGGCCTTGGTCTGCTCATAGGCTTGCTTGCTGCCCTTGTTGGTATGCATGTCGGCCTGTGCAGCCGATGCCAGGAACAGGGCGCCAGAGGCAAAAGCCAGCGATTGCAGGGCGGTACGGGCGAAGTGGGATGTTTTTTTCATGAGTATCTCCGTGTGGTTTCAAGTCAGGACCAGGCACCTTCACTGGCGACTTCCTCAGCGTTGGAGCCTGTTTGGGTGCCGATGAAGTGTGGCGGCCACCGCACGGCGCGGCACGGGGATGGATGCCGAGATTGCCGGCAGCATCGGCTGATAGCCCTGTAGGGCGATGCCGACACCCCCGCCAGGGGTAGGCCGGGGCCTACAGCCGATCGCGCGTTCCGCTGATGCCGGGCAATCGGACAGGTGCCTAGAGTGGCCTCATCGGACCACAACGAGGAGAACATCATGACCTTGGGAACCATCCTTCTGATCGTGCTGCTGCTGATGCTCATCGGCGCCCTGCCCACCTGGCCTCACAGCCGCAATTGGGGCTATGGCCCTACCGGCGGCCTGGCACTTGTCGTCGTCGTCCTGGTGATCCTGGTCCTGCTGGGCCACATCTGACGTGGACGTCGACCTCGCCATCGTCGGTGCGGGGTCGGCGGGCATGGCGGCCTACAAGGCCGCCGCCCGCCATACCAACCGCATCGTGGTGATCGAAGCCAGTGGCTACGGCACCCTCTGTGCCCGCGCGGGGTGCATGCCCAGCAAGCTGCTGATCGAGGCCGCGCACCGCGCCCATGCCGTGCGGCAAGCTCATCGCTTTGGCATCCAGGCGGTGGGCGCACGCGTGGACGGGGCTGCCGTGATGGTCCGCCTGCGTGAACTGCGTGATCACTTCGTGGACAGCGTCATCCGTGAGGTCGAAGCCTGGCCCGCTGCGCATCGGCTGGCGGGTCGTGCGCGCTTTGTGGGCCCCTGCCTGCTGCAGGTCGATGGTCATATCCAGGTCAAGGCACGCAGCGTGGTGCTGGCCACCGGTTCGCGTCCGGTTGTGCCGCCCGAATGGCGCGACGGTCTGGGCGAACTGCTGCTGACCACCGATACCGTCTTCGAGCTGCCCAATCTGCCACGCTCCATCGCCATCGTCGGCGGGGGGGCCATCGGCACGGAGATGGCTCAGGCCATGAGCCGACTGGGCGTTCGGGTGGTGTGGCTGATGCGCGAAGACGCCCCTGGCGGGCTCAAGGATCCGGCCTTGCGCCCGCTGGCGATCCCCTTGCTGTCCGAAGGCATTACCCTGATCACCCGCGCCGAGGTGCGCAGCATGACGCAGGTCGATGGCGGCCAGGCCCGTGTTGAGTTCGACGTGAACGGCGGCGAGCGCGGCAGCACGGTGGTGGAAAAGGTGCTGGTGTGCATCGGCCGCGAACCTGTGCTCGATGGCCTGGACCTGGACAAGGCCGGGCTGATCTTCAAGGACAACAAGCTGCAGGGCCACGAAGACCGCAGCACCCGTGTTGGCGAAAGCTGCGTGTTCCTGGCCGGCGATGTGAGCGGTGCGCACCCTCTGCTGCACGAAGCCGTGCGCGATGGCCGCCGCGCCGCCACCCAGGCCGTGGCACAACCGGCCCCCCCCAATCATCTGCCCGAAGCTCCGTTGGAAGGCGGGCGACGCACCCCCCTGCGCATCGTGTTCAGCGACCCGCAAATCGCCGCCGTGGGCCGCTCGCACGACGAGCTGTCACGACAACCGCAACCGTTTGTCACCGGCGTGGCCGATTTCACCGACCAGGGCCGCAGCCGCATCAAGGACATGAACCGCGGCGCCTTGCGCGTGTACGTGTGCCGCCAGCGCCGCGTGCTGCTGGGCGCCGAGATGATCGGCCCCTGCGCCGAGCATCTGGCACATCTGCTGGCCTGGTCCATCCACCAGGGCCAGACCATCGACACCCTGCTGGACTGCCCGATCTACCACCCCGTGGTGGAAGAAGCCGTGCGCACCGCGCTCGGCCACGCCCGCGGGCAAATCGCCGGCCAGGCCACGGCCCGTCCCACATCGCCTTTGTCAGCATGTACCGACATGGGAATCGGCCTGTGATGACTGGTCAGCCCCTCACCCCGCTCTTATCGTTCTGAGCATGCGGAGCGCCGGTCTGGCCGGCAACCCGCCCGACCCGAGACCTGCCGCACCAGCGTGCCGCGGCCCCTAAAGGAGAACAGCATGAACACCAACAAACGACACCTGATCCTGCCCGCCACCCTGGCCCTGCTGGGCGCTGTGGCCCTGAGCGGCTGTGACCGCCACGACGAGCGCACCGCCGGCCAACAGCTCGACAGCGCCGTGGCCAGCGCCTCCAGCGCGATGGACAACGCCGCCGCCGATGCCCGCCAAGGTGCTGCCGAGCTCAAGGCCGACACCCAAGTCGCCATGAACGACGCACGTGACGCCAGCGCCAACGCCGCCAACGACGCGAGCGCCAAGGCCAACGAGCTGGGCCAGAAGATTGAATCGACCGTGGCCGACGCCACCATCACCACCAAGGTGAACGCTGCGCTGGCGGCTGATGACAAGCTCAAGGCCACCAAGATCAACGTGGACACCAAGGCCGGCCAGGTCACGCTGACCGGCGTGGCCCCTGACAGCCAGTCGCTGGCCCGCGCCTCCGAGTTGGCCCAGGCCGTCGATGGCGTGACCAACGTGGTCAACCGCCTGAGCGTCGACAAGACCTCTTGATGCTTCACCGGTCAAGGATCCACCCGGCCCCGGGGAGGTGACAAGCGGACCGTGTGGAGGAGCCAAGGCAACAGTCCCACACGGTCAGTCAACAGACACCGCCCCTCCCCCGCCTGGTGGCGATGCCGGGCGCGGAATGAGGATCGAACACCATGGAGACCAACACCATGAAAAAGAACAAAGCCCCTCATTCCGCGTCCGACGCGCCCTTGCCCCACGAACGCGATCAAGACCACCCCGATGTCTGCCCTGACCAGGACGGCGTC
>CALAKR010000037.1 GCA_937923225.1 uncultured Aquabacterium sp.
CGGAAATGATCAACTGGCAGGCCGCAGCCGCCAGAATCCCGGCCGCGTAGAACTGCAGGTAGCGCTTGGGGCCCCACAGGCGTTCCATCTCGCCGCCGAACATCCACAGGCCCAGCATGTTGAGCAGCAAGTGGGTGATCGAGCCGTGCATGAAGCCGTAGGTCACCACCTGCCAGGGCATGAAGTACTGGCTGGTCACGGGCCACAGCTCCATCCACCAGGTCAGCATGCCCCCCAGGGCAATGTCGATGCAGAACAGCGCGACGTTGAGCAGGATGATGGCCTGGGTGATCGGTGGCAGCGGTGGCATCTTCTCGGCAAGGGAAGGTCGTGACAATGGACATCATCATAGAGCCCTTGACGCTGCCGCCGCCCCATGGTGTCATCAAAGCCCGTGGTGCGCCTTGGTACGGTCCTCGCTTGATGCTGCCCGATTGTTTTTTGATTGTTGATTCCCGGAGTACCCGCTGATGCCGCTTGAATTTCCCAACCTGACCGTCGTCACCCATCCGCTGATCCAGCACAAGCTGACCTGGATCCGCGCCGAGGAGACGAACACCGACAGCTTCCGCCAGCTGCTGCGTGAGGTCAGCCAGTTGCTCGCCTACGAGGCCACCCGTGCCCTGCCCACCGAGCGCATCACCATCAAGACACCGCTGACCGAGATGGAATCGGCCGTCATCAGCGGCAAGAAGCTCTGCCTGGTGTCCATCCTGCGCGCCGGCAACGGCATGCTTGAGGGCTTCCTGGACATCCTGCCGCTGGCCCGCGTGGGCCACATCGGCCTGTACCGTGATCCGGCCACGCTGGAGCCGGTGGAGTACTACTTCAAGGTGCCGTCGGACATCGCCGACCGCCAGGTGCTGGTGGTCGACCCCATGCTGGCCACCGGCCACTCGGCGGCGGCCGGCATCGCGCGGCTGAAGGCCGCCGGCTGCACGCAGATCACGCTGATCTCCCTGCTCTGCTCGCCTGAAGGCGTGCGCCATCTGTCTGAATCCCACCCCGACGTACCCATCTTCACCGCCGCGCTTGACAGCCACCTCAACGATCACGGCTATATCGTGCCGGGCCTGGGAGACGCCGGCGACAGGTTGTACGGAACGCGCTGAGCGGGCCTGCCCGCAAGGTATCTGAAAAATCTGAAAATTGCGGGCAGATTCCGCTGTTCACCCCGTTTTTGCGCCAAGCGGAACCTTGCACACTCCTTTGTCGGCGGCATGCTGCGGATGCGCCTGCCTCATCCTCCAGGAGAACAACAATGCAATGGTTTGCCAATCTGCGGCTCAAGCCGAAACTGATCCTGTCCTTTGCGCTCGTGATGGCCCTGTCGGCCATCATGGGCCTGCTGGCCGAGCGGCGCCTGACCGGCCTGAATGAGGCCACACACGACATCGCGGACAACTGGATGCCCAGTACCCGCCTGGTGTCCGACATCAATGCCCGCATGGGGCAGTTCCGCGTGTCTGAACTGCAGCACGTGCTGTCCACGGACGAATACTTCATGCGCCGCTATGAAGGCGCCATGGCCGATGCGCTGAAGATCATCGATGACGACAAGGCGCGCTACGCCAAGCTGATCAACAGCGCCGAAGAAAAGGCCCAGTGGGACACCTTCACCCAGCAGTGGGACGCCTACATGGCCGAACACGCCAAGGTGATCGAGCTCTCCAAGCAGAATCTCAATGACGAGGCCCGCAATCTGGCCAGCCGCGAGGCGCAGCAGCGTTTCGTGCAGGCCAGCGCAGCGCTGGACAGCATCGTCAGGCTCAACGTGAAGGGCGGCGACGCCTCGCGCGACAGCGCCCAGGCCACGTACGAGAACGCCCGCTGGGCCATCCTCGTGTCGGTGCTGATCATCGTGGGGCTGGGCATGGCCGTGGCCCTCTATGTCAGCCGCATCATCGCGGCGCCCGTGCAAGACACGGTGGGCGTGCTCAAGGCCGTGGCCGGCGGTGACCTGACCCAGTCCGTCCGCCAGGACCGCAAGGACGAGATCGGCGAGATGCAGCACGCGCTGGCCCAGATGATCGACAGCCTGTCGACCATGGTGCAGCAGGTGCGCATGGGCGCTGACTCAGTGGCCACTGCGTCCACGCAGATCGCCCAAGGCAACACCGATCTGAGCGGCCGCACCGAAGAGCAGGCCTCCAGCCTGGAAGAGACCGCTGCGTCCGTCGAAGAGATGGCCGGCACCGTGCGCACCAACGCCGACAACGCCCAGCAGGCCAACCAACTGGCCAGCGCCGCCTCCAGCGTGGCTGCGCGGGGTGGCGAGGTCGTCAACCAGGTCGTGCAGACCATGAACGGCATCCAGTCGTCCAGCCAGAAGATCGCCGACATCATCGGCGTGATCGATGGCATCGCCTTCCAGACCAACATCCTGGCGCTGAACGCAGCCGTGGAAGCTGCGCGCGCCGGGGAGTAGGGCCGCGGTTTTGCCGTGGTGGCCGGCGAGGTGCGTTCGCTGGCCCAGCGCAGCGCCGAGGCGGCCAAGGAGATCAAGACCCTGATCAACGACAGCGTCGAGAAGGTCAACTCCGGCAGTGATCTGGTCGGCACGGCCGGCGTCACGATGAACGATGTGGTCATGCAAGTGCGCAAGGTCACTGACCTGGTCGGCGAGATCGCCCACGCCAGCACCGAGCAGAGCCAGGGCATCGGCCAGATCAATCAGGCCGTGACCCAACTCGACCAGATGACGCAGCAGAACGCCGCGCTGGTGGAAGAAAGCATGGCCGCAGCCGAGAGCCTGCGCCAGCAGGCTCAGCGCCTGACCGAGGCCGTGGGCGTGTTCAAGACGCGCCATGTGCACGAACAGGCTGCGGCGCATACCCATCAGGCCATCAAGCAGGCCAAGACGGCTTCGTCTGTGCGCCTAGAGCCTCGGCCCGTCAGCTCCGCGCCCAAGGTGACTGCCACGCCAGCCCGTCCGGCCGTGACGGCAGCTGCCAAACCGACCGCGCCGCAAGTCTCACCCCAGTTGCCCTCGCCCCCGCCGGCCCGCGCCAAGGCGGGTGCCGACGACGACTGGGAGACCTTCTGATCACCGACTGATCAAGCCCCTTCTGGCCTGATCCCTGCTAGGCTCCTGGCACCCCTTGCCAGGAGCCTTTTTCGTGTTTGAACTGATCCTTCGCCATTGCACCTTGCCCGACGGGCGCCAGGACCAGGACATCGCCATCGCCCAGGGCCGCATCGCCGCTGTCCAGCCTGGTCTTCAGGCCAGCGCAGCAAAGGAGATCGATGCCGCCGGCCAACTGGTGACGCCGCCTTTTGTCGACGCGCACTTCCACATGGATTCCACGCTGAGCTACGGCCAGCCGCGCGTCAACCAGTCGGGCACGCTGCTCGAAGGCATCGCCCTGTGGAGCGAGCTCAAGCCGTTGCTGCTGCAGGAAGCCATCGTCGAGCGTGCGCTGGCCTACTGCGACTGGGCCGCGGCGCGCGGTCTGCTGGCCATCCGCTCGCACGTGGATGTGTGCGATCCGCGCCTGCTGGCCGTCGAGGCCTTGCTGCACGTCAAGCAAAAGGTCAAGCCTTATATCGACCTGCAGCTTGTGGCCTTTCCGCAGGATGGCGTGCTGCGTGCCCACGGCGCGCTGGATACCCTCCGGCGCGCGCTCGACATGGGCGTGGATGTGGTCGGCGGCATCCCGCACTTCGAGCGCACCATGGCCGATGGCGCCGAATCCGTGCGTGTGCTGTGCGAACTGGCCGCCGAGCGCGGCCTGCGCGTCGACATGCACTGCGACGAGACCGACGATCCGATGTCCCGCCACATCGAGACCCTGGCCTTCCACGCCCAGCGCCTGGGCCTGCAGGGCAGGGTGGCCGGCTCGCACCTCACGTCCATGCACAGCATGGACAACTACTACGTCAGCAAGCTGCTGCCGCTGATCAAGGAGGCGGGTGTCGCGGCGATCGCCAACCCGCTGATCAACATCACTTTGCAGGGCCGGCACGACACCTACCCCAAGCGCCGTGGCATGACCCGCGTGCCCGAGATGCTGGCCCAGGGCATCGACGTGGCCTTCGGCCATGACTGCGTGATGGACCCGTGGTACGGCCTGGGCAGCGGCGACATGCTGGAGGTGGCCCACATGGGCCTGCACGTGGCGCAGATGACGGGCCAGCAGGCCATGCGCCAGTGCTTCGACGCCGTCACCACCACGCCGGCCCGCATCCTGGGGCTCGAAGGCTACGGGGTAGCCGTGGGCTGCAAGGCCGACCTGGTGCTGCTGCAGGCGCGCGATCCGGTCGATGCCTTGCGCCTGCGGTCCACGCGCCTGGCCGTGATCCGGGCCGGGCAGGTCATTTCGACCGCGCCGCCGCAGA
>CALAKR010000038.1 GCA_937923225.1 uncultured Aquabacterium sp.
CAGCGAATCGTCCAGCACATAGCTGTGACTGGCGGTGCGCAGTGTCACGTACTTGAGCTCGGCCTTGAGGTAGACGATGTCGGACACCGGCACCTTGACCAGCCGGCCCCGCTCCTGCACCAGCAGCACGGCCGATGGATCGGGCACGATCACCGCAGCAGAAACGCCCGCCACAGGCAGGCGCTTGCGGCAACGGGTCATGGCCTGCGCCAGGCGTTCGAGCCGCACGGGCTTGGTCAGATAGTCACTGGCTTCCAGCTCGAAGGCCTTGAGCGCGTGTTCGGTGTGCGCGGTGACGAACACCACCTGCGGCGCCGGTGCCAACGCACGGATCTTGTCGGCCAGACGCAGCCCATCTGGGCCAGGCATCTGGATGTCCAGCAGCACCACGTCCACCTGACCGGGGCGGGCTTCCAGCCAGGCCAGCGCGGCGCCGGCATCGCCTGCCTCGCCCAGCACGGACACCGGCTCTTCCAGGCGCGAGAGCAACTGGGCCAAGCGCTGACGGGCCAGGGGCTCGTCGTCCACCAGCAGGGCGCGCAAGGGCCTGTTTTGTGCTGCCGCAGCGGTCATGCGCCCTCTCCTGCCGGAAACGACATCTTGACGACGAAACAATGCTCAGCGGCCTGGGGCGAGACGGGGCGCACCTCCGCATCGAACTCGGCCTGCACATCGTGCATCAGCAGCAGGCGCTGGCGCACATTGCGCAGCGCGATGCCATGGCCACGGCGGTGCGGCGCCGCGGGATGGGCCCCTGCCGCGGGCACCGAATTGCTCACCGTCACGGCCACGCGGCCACCTCGCCGCAAGGCCTCCACACGGATCCAGCCCCCGACGGGATCGGCCTCCACACCATGCTTGACGGCGTTCTCCACCAGGGGTTGCAGCAGGAGCGTCGGCACCAGCGCGCCGCAGACGGCCTCGTCCACATGCCAGGTCACCGACAGACGCTCGCCAAAGCGCAGTTGCTCGATGCCCAGGTAGCGCCGGGCCAGTTCCACCTCGTCGGCCAGGGTCGATTGGGTGTGCGGCGAGGCGAGGGCGCGGCGGAACAGCTCGGCCAGGTCTTCCAGCACGGCCTCGGCGCGGTCCGGATCCACCTGCACCAGGGCGATCGCCGTGTTGAGCGTGTTGAACAGAAAATGCGGCCGGATCCGGGCCTGCAGTTCCACCAGCCGGGCCTGGATCTGGGCCGGGTCGGCACGGTTCTGCCGCTGGCGCAGCCAGGCCAGGCCCACCGCCGCCAGTGCGCCGCCCGTGGCCATGGGTGCCAGCAGCGTCCATGGCGTGAGCGCATGCAGGCCCAGGCGCCAGTCCATCAGCCAGAACTGCACATGCCCGTAGGCGGCCGACAAAGCCCCCCAGGCCACCACCAGCACCCACTGCGCCACGGTGCCCCGCCGCGCCAGCCACCGGCGCGCGCCACACAGCCCTACCAGCCACAGCAGGCAGGCCGGCAGGCCCACGGCCGAGGCCAGGCCCCAACGCAACAGCCAATCCGCCGGCCCGACCGAGTCGTACAGGGTGGCCAGCCACAGCACGGCCTGCACACCCAGCACCACGCGCAGTACCACGCCCACGTGGCAAACATCGAACGTGGTAGCCCCCCCGCCCAGCAGGCGGGCACGCCCCTCGGGCGCCTCATCACCGGCCGTGACAGCCCACATCGTGGGCGCGCGCAGGGGGTCATTGCCCCCATCCTGCGCCGCCGCACCGCTCACGAGGGGGTCCTTGTCTTTAAAATCCATGGTTTGCACATTCTGCGTCACTCTCAGCGCCCCGCGGCGCCCCCTCTGCCATGAGCACGAATCAACTGGACAAGAAGTCCCAAGCCTGGTCCGCCCTGTTCTCCGAACCGATGAGCGACCTGGTCAAGCGCTACACCGCCAGCGTGTTCTTCGACAAGCGCCTGTGGCGCGCCGACATCCAGGGGTCGCTGGCCCATGCCGAGATGCTGAACGCCCAGGGTCTGATCTCGGCCGAGGATCTGGCCTCCATCCAGAAGGGCATGGCCCAGATCACCTCGGAGATCGAAGCCGGCCAGTTCGAATGGAAGCTCGACCTGGAAGACGTGCACCTGAACATCGAGGCCCGCCTGACCACCCTGGTGGGCGACGCCGGCAAGCGCCTGCACACCGGCCGCTCGCGCAACGACCAGGTCGCCACCGACGTGCGCCTGTGGCTGCGCGGCGAGGTCGACGAGCTGGGCGTGCTGCTGACCGAGCTGCAAAAAGCCCTGGTGGATGTGGCCGAGCAGAACGCCGACACCATCCTGCCCGGCTTCACCCACCTGCAGGTGGCCCAGCCCGTGGCGTTTGGCCACCACCTGCTGGCCTATGTGGAGATGTTCGCGCGTGATGCCGAGCGCCTGGTCGACCTGCGCAAGCGCATCAACCGCCTTCCGCTGGGCTCGGCCGCGTTGGCCGGCACCAGCTACCCGCTGGACCGCGAACGCGTGGCCCGCACCCTGGGCTTCGAGGCCGTGTCGCAGAACAGCCTGGACGCCGTGAGCGACCGCGACTTCGCCATCGAGTTCACCTCCGCAGCAGCGCTGCTGATGGTGCACATCTCGCGCCTGAGCGAAGAACTGATCCTGTGGATGAGCCAGAGCTTCGGCTTCATCGACCTGGCCGACCGTTTCTGCACGGGCTCGTCGATCATGCCGCAGAAGAAGAACCCCGACGTGCCCGAGCTGGCGCGCGGCAAGACCGGCCGAGTCGTCGGCCACCTGATGGGGCTGATCACCCTGATGAAGGGCCAGCCCCTGGCCTACAACAAGGACAACCAGGAGGACAAGGAACCCTTGTTCGACACGGTCGATACCTTGAAGGACACGCTGCGCATCTTCGCGGAAATGGCCGCCGGCATCACCGTCAAGCCCGAAGCCATGGAACGCGCCGCCAAGAAGGGCTACGCCACCGCCACCGACTTGGCCGACTACCTGGTCAAGAAGGGCCTGCCCTTCCGCGATGCGCACGAGGTGGTTGCCCACGCCGTGAAGGACGCCATCGCCGCGGGCGTGGACCTGTCCGAACTGTCGCTGGACCAGCTCAAGACCTACAACCCCGCCATCGAGCAGGACGTGTTCGAGGTACTGAGCCTGCGCGGCTCGCTCAATGCGCGCAATCTGCTGGGTGGCACGGCACCGGCGCAGGTGCGTGCGCAGGTGGCAAGGCACCGGGTGCGCCTGGGCTGAGCCAGGCCTGTGGCCCCATCAAGCAGGGGCCACACGGCTTTGCCCTCAAGGTGGGGGCGACGGCAAGGGGTAGTGGTCGTACGCCGTCACGAAATGCCGCCCGGAGGCATCGTCCGTTTCCACCCGGAGCGTCTTGCCCTGTACCGATTGAAGGTTCAAGGTGAGTGTCGTGCTGAACGACGTGGCGCTGCTGGGCAGCAGCTCTTTCTCGGCAGACGCTGAATTGCCGCCCGCCTCCTGTCCGTAGAGGTAGATTTCACCGAAGGTATACGGGGTCAGGCCCGTGACCACGAGGGGCAGTTCGCCCCCTTGGTAAGCCGTGAATGCGGAGAAACTGGCGGGAGACGTGAACGTCGGGAAGCTGGCCGAGAGCAACTCGGCCCGCGTCAAGGGTTTGCTCCTCACGCGCAGCTGGTAGGTGCCAGAGGCCTCATCACCCAGGGGCACCTTGACGTTGGTCACCGTATAGGCCGTCAAGGTATAGCTGGCATCGGGTGCCAGCGCCGCGATGGCCGAGTCCTCCAGCAAGGGGGTCTGGCAGCTGCTGGTCAGGATGTGGAAGTTGCCGCCGTCGGCCCCACCCTCCAGGTTGCCCGGCATGCGCCAGTTGCCGCCGGTGGACGGTGCATTGAAGCGCAGGCCGAACTCAGGCAGACCCGGGCCCGTCACGATGATGTAGGCGATGTCCCCTCCGTTGTTGCTGTCGTCCCGGTCCTGGATCCAGAACGTGAAGCCTGACGCACGGCAAGCATCCGGGTTGATGCCGCCAGTGCTTGCGTAGGTGCCGCTGAAGGCCAGCACAGCCCCTTCAATGTCCAGCACGCGCTGGTCGCCCAGCAGGCGCCACACGCCGTCGAGCCCCTTGCGCAGCCTGAAATCCACCCCTCGCTCCGTGACGTGCCCATCGCTGTCGACGACGTCGAACCTGACCTTGGCCGTGATTCGGCTGGTGTCCGAGTAGTCGATCGCATCGATCACGACATTGGTGAACTTGGCGCCCACCAGATCCTCGAAAGTGACCGCCTCGCTCAGGAAATCGTCCTTGCCCTGATCATGATCGAGGAAATCGTCGCTGAGCAGCGGCGCAAGGACGCCCGTGCTCGGCAGCCCCGTGGCGTACTTTGACGAAAAGGCCAGAAGGGCCTCACGGATCTTGGGGATGTCGCTTGCCGCGGTGTTGAGGTTGCCCACGTCGTCCATCTTGTCCGGCGCCGCTTCCTGCGCGGCCTTCACGGCCAGATCGTCCTGGATGCTCTGCTGAGTCACCACGTTGGTGATGGTGGCCACGTGCCCGCTGGGGTCCGTGCTGATGCGGATCTGGTCAAGGGCCGTGTCCAGCGCACTGGCCAGGGGCGTGAAGGGGGTGCGCAGCAGGTCGATGCTGCTGTCGACGCCGATGGCCTGCAGCATGGGCAACAGCTTTTCCTTGAGCTTGGCGGCTTCGGCGTCGAGTTCGGCCTTGCTCACGCCGCTGAACTGCCCCTGGTCAAAGTACCGCTCAGCCACCTGCCCCGCGATGTTGGCCAGCACCAGGTCCGTCAAGGGCGTGATGTTGATGGTGCCACCCACATCGGCAGACGTGGCCGCCGAGTGGATGACGTAGGTGTTGCCGCCCACGTTGCCTTCGGCCCTGAACACGAAAGGTGCCGTCAGGCCTGACACATCGATGGTGTACTGCCCGTTGTTGCCGATCGGGCTGGTCCTGGTCTGGCCCGTCGCATCCTTGACGGTGACCGTGCCGGCCAAGGGCACACCCGCCGCGGCCGTGCCGGAGATGCTTTGTGCGGTGGCCGGCGGATCGTCGTCGCCGCCATCACCGCCGCAGGCGGACAACGCCAAAACCAGTGAAAGGCCCACGGGCGCCCAGACACACCTGAAATACTTGTTCATCGATACCCCCGTTGCTTTTACAAAATCGTGTAGGAATATCGGTCATCTGTCAATGAACCTCTCGGACGCCCTCCACCGTCTCCGTCCCGACGGATGCCCGCGGCGCTTGATGTACCGCAACGCCGTCGCTGTCGGGGAAAGCTAAGGTCCTCTCCTGCGCTCGAACATGAGCACGCTCCAGGAGTTTCCATGCCCACCCTCGTCTGGTCCGACGCCCTGTCCCTGTCCATGCCCGTCATGGACCACACCCATGAAGAGTTCGTGGAACTGCTGGCCCTGGTCGAGCAGGCGGACGACGCCTCGCTGCTGGGCCACTGGCAGGCCCTGATCGAGCACACCGTCGCGCACTTCGGCCAGGAGGATGACTGGATGCGCGCCACCGGTTTCGCCCCCGGCAACTGCCACAGCACCCAGCACGCCGTGGTGCTGGAGGTGATGCGCGACAGCGCCCGCCGTGGCGCGCAGGGTGAGCTCGATTGGGTGCGCCGCATTGCGGCCGAGCTGGCCGACTGGTTCCCGAACCACGCACAGACCATGGATGCCGGCCTGGCACTGCATCTCAAGAGCGTGGGCTATGACCCGATGACGGGCTTGCTGACGGAGCCTTCCGCCCTGCCCACTCAGGCCATCTCAGGGTGCGGCTCCAACAGCTGCCACGACAAGGCAGCCGCCAATGACACACAGGCACCTCAGCGCACCGAAGCCGCCAACGAGCCCTTGCCCGTCGGCGAAAGCCTGGTCTGACTGATCAGCCGCGCAGGGCCGTCACCTTGGCGGCCGTGCCCACGCTGGCGCTTGCCAGCAAGTTGCCGAAGCGCTCACGCACCTGACGCTCGATGCCGGCGGCATCCAGGCCCTGCAGCGCCAGCAGCTTGGCCGGATCGCCATGCTCGATGAACTGGTCCGCGAGGCCCAGGATCTGCAGCGGCACCTGCACGCCGGCCTGGGCCAGCGCCTCGGCCACGGCCGAGCCCGCACCGCCCATCACGCAGCCCTCTTCCACGGTCACGATGGCATCGTGCGTGCGGGCCAGCTCCAGCAGCAGCTCGGTATCCAGCGGCTTGATGAAACGCATGTTGGCCACCGTGCCATCAAAGCTTTCAGCCGCTTTGAGCGCCGGGTAGAGCAAGGTGCCGAAGGCCAGCACCGCGATGCGCGCGCCCGGCTGAGCGTTCGACTCGCGGCGCACCTCGCCCTTGCCCCAGGGCATGGCCTGCAGATCCGTGCCCACCGCCACGCCGGCGCCCACGCCACGGGGGTAACGCACGGCCACGGGGTGGTTCTGCTCGTAGGCCGCCGTCAGCGCCTGGCGGCACTCGTTCTCGTCGGCCGGGGCCAGCAGGCTCATGTTGGGGATGCAGCGCACAAAGGCGATGTCGAAGGCGCCCATGTGCGTGGCGCCATCGGCCCCGACGATGCCGGCGCGGTCCAGCGCGAACACCATCGGCAGGTTCTGGATGGCCACGTCGTGGATCAACTGGTCATAGGCACGCTGCATGAAGGTGGAGTAGATGGCCACCACCGGCTTGAGCCCCTCGCAGGCCAGGCCGGCTGCGAAAGTCACCGCGTGCTGCTCGGCGATGCCGACGTCGAAATAGCGACCCGGGTAGCGTTGCTCGAACTCCACCATGCCCGAGCCTTCGCGCATCGCGGGCGTGATGCCCACCAGGCGGGTGTCATGCGCGGCCATGTCGCACAGCCATTGACCGAAGACCTGCGTGAAGCTGGGCTTGGCGGGCACCGCGGCCACCGGCTTGGTCAGGCCCACGGCGGGGTCGAACTTGCCCGGGCCGTGGTAGGCGATCGGATCGGCCTCGGCCAGCTTGTAGCCATAGCCCTTCTTGGTGACCACGTGCAGGAACTGCGGGCCGCCACGGTCACGCAGGTTCTCCAGCGTGGGGATCAGCGAATCGAGGTCGTGCCCGTCGATGGGGCCGACGTAGTTCAGGCCGAACTCTTCGAAGATCGTGGCCGGCACGACCAGGCCCTTGGCGTGTTCTTCCAGCTTCTTGGCCAGCTCGAACAAGGGCGGCGCATTGCGCAGCACCTGCTTGGCGCCCTCACGCGCGGCGGCGTAGAAGCGGCCGGACATCAGGCGTGCCAGGTAGCGGTTGAGCGCGCCCACCGGCGGCGAGATCGACATGTCATTGTCGTTGAGCACGACCAGCACGTCGGCCAAGCGGCCCTGGTGCGGCATGCCTGCATTGTTCAGCGCCTCGAAGGCCATGCCGGC
>CALAKR010000039.1 GCA_937923225.1 uncultured Aquabacterium sp.
AGCAAGAGTTCACTCGTAACATCTTCACGAAGCTTGTTGCTATCGTCGCGCTTCCGGTGCTATCTCATTTCAAAAAGCGCATGGACCACCGTCGGTACAACGGTGCAGCCTTGCTTGGTTTGAGAGGGCTGGTTTTCAAAAGCCATGGCTCGGCCGATGCATTTTCTTTTGAACAGGCCCTCAACAGGGCCTATCATGCGGCCCGGCACCGACTGCTGGACCGCGTCCACGACCGCATTGCGGCCACCGTGGGCAGTCTTCCAGCAGAAGGTGTGGAACCCGTAGACAACCCACAAGGTGATGGCGTCACGGCAGCCCCGCATACCCCCGTGGGGCGCGTGGCCTGACCTCTACTCGATGACCCAAACCCACCCCGTGTCCGGCGGGGCGGCGGCGCGAACCACGTACGCCCGCATTGCCGGAACAGGCAGTTACCTGCCACCCAGGCGCCTGAGCAATCAGGATCTTGCCAACCAGCTCGCACAAGACGGCGTCGAAACCTCCGACGACTGGATCGTGGAGCGCACCGGCATCCGGTTCCGCCATTTCGCTGACGAAGGGATGACCTCCAGCGACATGGGCGTGCAGGCAGCCAGGCATGCGCTGGAAGCCGCCGGCTGCCAGGCCGCCGACATCGACCTCATCATCTGCGCCACGTCCACGCCGGACATGGTGTTCCCCTCCACAGCCTGCCTGATCCAGCACAAGCTGGGCGCGGCGGGTTGCGCCGCCTTCGACGTGCAGGCCGTGTGCTCGGGCTTTGTCTATGCCCTGAGCGTGGCTGACAGCATGATCCGCTCGGGTGCCGCTCGCAAGGCCTTGATCGTGGGGGCCGAGGTGTTCTCCCGCTTGCTGGATTTCAAGGACCGCACCACCTGTGTGCTGTTCGGCGATGGCGCCGGCGCCGTGGTGCTGGAGGCCAGCGATCAGCCGGGCATCCTGGCCTCGCGCCTGCATGCCGATGGCCGTCACGCCGACATCCTGTGCACACCGGGCGCCATCGCGGGCGGCCAGGTGCTGGGTGATCCCTTCCTGAAGATGCAGGGGCAGGCAGTGTTCAAGCTGGCCATCAGCGTGATGGACAGCGTCACCAGCGAAGTGCTTGCCGCCGCCGGCTGCGATGCCTCGACCGTCGACTGGCTGGTGCCGCATCAGGCCAATATCCGTATCATGCAGACTGCGGCGCGCAAGCTGGCCATGACCATGGACCAGCTCATCGTCACGGTGGACCAGCATGGCAACACCTCCGCCGCCTCCATCCCGCTGGCGCTGGACCACGCCATTCGCCAAGGGCGTATCCAGCGCGGCCAGCGGCTGCTGCTCGAAGGCATGGGCGGCGGTTTCACCTGGGGCGCTGTCCTGGTGGACTACTGAGCTGCCCCAGCCGCCATACCCCTCACACCTACAACAAGACCACAACACGCCATGACCGCTTTCGCATTCGTGTTTCCTGGACAAGGCTCCCAGTCGGTGGGCATGCTGGACGCCTGGGGCGACCACCCCGCCGTGCGCGCCACCCTGGCCGAAGCCTCCGAGGCCCTGGGCGAAGACGTTGCGGCCCTGATCGCGCAGGGCCCCAAGGAGCAACTGGACCTGACCACCAACACCCAGCCCGTGATGCTTACCGCTGGTGTGGCCGCCTGGCGTGCCTGGCAGGCTGATACGGGCCTGGTGCCCGCCGCCGTGGCTGGGCACTCCCTGGGTGAGTACACCGCCCTGGTGGCTGCCGGTGCCCTGACGCTCAAGGACGCGCTGCCCCTGGTGCGCTTTCGCGCCCAGGCCATGCAGGACGCCGTGCCCGTGGGCACCGGTGGCATGGCTGCCATCCTCGGCCTGGACGCCGAGGCCGTGAAGGCGGGCTGCCTGGAGGCTGCCAAGCTGTCCGGTGAGGCGGTCGAGGCCGTGAACTTCAACGATCCCAAGCAGACCGTGATCGCTGGCACCAAGGCCGGCGTCGAGAAGGCCTGCGAGGTGCTCAAGGCCGCTGGCGCCAAGCGCGCGCTGCCGCTGCCCGTGTCGGCGCCGTTCCATTCCAGCCTGATGAAGCCGGCCGCCGAGCGCCTGAGGGAAAAGCTGGCCGCCACGCCCTTCGCAGTGCCGGCCATCCCCGTGATCAACAACATCGATGTGGCCGTGGCTGCCGATGCGGATGCGATCCGCGATGCCCTGTACCGCCAGGCCTTCGGCCCGGTGCGCTGGGTCGAAACCATCCAGGCGCTCAAGGCCCGTGGCCTGACGCACGTGATCGAGTGCGGCCCTGGCAAGGTGCTGGCGGGCATGGTCAAGCGCATCGATGGCGATCTGGTGTCGGCCACGGTGCTCGACCCTGCCTCGCTGCAGGAAGCGAAGGGGTTGCTGGCATGAGCGAGAACACCGCACAGATCGCGCTGGTCACCGGCGCCAGCCGTGGCATCGGCCAGGCCATCGCCCGCACGCTGGCGCAGCGCGGTTTCACCGTCATCGGCACAGCCACCTCGGAAAACGGCGCCCAGGGCATCACCGAAGCGCTCTCGGGCTTTGCCGGCAGCCGTGGCGTGGTGCTGAACGTAACGGATGCGGCGGCTTCAGAAGCGCTGATCGACAGCATCGTCAAGGAGTTCGGCGGCCTGCACGTGCTGGTCAACAACGCCGGCATCACCCGCGACACCCTGGCCATGCGCATGAAGGACGAGGATTTCGAGGCGGTGATCGACACCAACCTCAAGTCCGTGTTCCGCCTCAGCCGCGCCGTGATGCGCCCCATGATGAAGCAGCGCCAAGGCCGCATCATCAACATCACCTCGGTGGTGGGGGCGGCCGGCAACCCCGGCCAGGCCAACTACGTGGCCTCCAAGGCCGGTGTGGCCGGCATGACCCGCGCCCTGGCGCGCGAACTGGGCAGCCGCAACATCACCGTCAACTGCGTGGCGCCGGGCTTCATCGACACCGACATGACCCGTGCGCTCAGCGAAGAGCAGCATGCTGCCCTCAAGGCACAGATTCCGCTGGGCCGCCTGGGTCAGCCACAAGACATTGCCGAGGCCGTGGCCTTTCTGGCCTCGCCCGCAGCCGCCTACATCACTGGCAGTGAAATCCATGTGAATGGCGGCATGTTCATGAATTGAAGTATTGAGATCTGTTGGGGGCATCTCAATTTCCCGTCCTACCGGCTGAAACCAATTTGTCTCGTTTCCGCCGGTAGAATCTGCCCCTTGTTACCACCCTCCTGGAGGAGTCATGAGCGATATCGAAGCACGCGTCAAAAAGATCATTGCCGAGCAACTGGGCGTTGCCGAATCGGAAGTCACCAACGAAAAGGCCTTCGTGGCCGATCTGGGCGCCGATTCCCTGGACACCGTTGAACTGGTGATGGCTCTGGAAGACGAGTTCGGCATCGAGATCCCCGACGAAGAGGCTGAGAAGATCACCACCGTGCAATTGGCGATCGACTACGCCAAGGGCCACGTGAAGGCCTGATCTTCCCGATCCGCGACCAAGGCCCTTCGGGGCCTTGTCCGTCTTTTCTCTCGAACATCAGTTCTTATCAAGCATGTCCCGTCGTCGCGTCGTCGTCACCGGCCTGGGCCTCGTCACCCCCGTGGGCAACACGGTCGATGAGTCCTGGACCAATCTCATCGCGGGCAAGTCCGGCATCGCCAACATCACCAAGTTCGATGCCTCGGCCATGGCGACCAAGTTCGCCGGTGAGGTCAAGGGCTTCAGCATCGAGGAGTACATCTCCGCGAAAGAAGCCCGCCACATGGACACCTTCATCCATTACGGCCTGGCTGCCAGCATGCAGGCGGTGCGCGATGCCGGCCTGCCCACGGGCGATGCCCTCACGCCTGAACAGGCCGAGCGCATCGGCTGCCTGGTGGGCTCGGGCATCGGCGGGCTGCCGCTGATCGAGGAAACCCACAAGGACTACACCGAGAAAGGCGCGCGCCGCATCTCGCCGTTCTTCGTGCCGGCCTCGATCATCAACATGATTTCCGGGCACGTCTCGATCCAGTACGGCTTCAAGGGCCCGAACCTGGCCATCGTGACGGCCTGCACCACCGGTTTGCACAGCATCGGTCAGGCCGCGCGCATGATCGAGTACGGCGATGTCGATGTGATGGTGGCCGGCGGTGCCGAAGCCACCGTGTCGCCGCTGGGCATCGGCGGTTTCGCCGCGGCCCGCGCGCTGTCCGGCCGCAACGATGATCCCGCCACCGCGTCCCGCCCCTGGGACAAGGACCGCGACGGCTTCGTGCTGGGCGAGGGCGCTGGCGTGATGGTGCTCGAAGAGTACGAGCATGCCAAGGCCCGTGGCGCCAAGATCTACGCCGAGCTGGTTGGTTTTGGCATGAGCGCCGACGCCTATCACATGACCGCGCCCGATGTGGACGGTCCCAAGCGCTCGATGCAGGGCGCACTGCGCAATGCCGGCATCAATGCCGACCAGGTGCAGTACCTCAATGCACATGGCACCTCGACGCCGCTGGGTGATGTCAACGAGACCAATGCGATCAAGCTGGCCTTCGGTGACCATGCCAAGCAACTGGTGGTCAACTCCACCAAGTCCATGACAGGCCACCTGCTGGGTGGTGCCGGAGGCATCGAGTCGGTGTTCACGGTGCTGGCCCTCCACCACCAGATCTCGCCGCCCACGATCAACATCTTCAACCAGGATCCGGAATGTGATCTGGATTACTGCGCCAACACTGCGCGTGAGATGAAGATCGACGTGGCCCTGAAGAACAACTTCGGCTTCGGCGGCACCAACGGTTCGCTGGTGTTCAAGCGCGCTTGAGTCCGCAACGCCGTCACCGCTCGCCCGATGCCGCAGGCCAGGAATGGCTGATGCCGGCGTCGCCGCGCGTGGCGGTGCCGCTTGCGCGAGGGCTGGCGCTCGCCATGGGTGTGCTGGCACTGGTTTGGTGGTCTGGCGTGGCCTTTGATGCCCTTCAAGGGCGGACGGGCTGGGGCAAAGCTCTTCTGGCTGGGGCTGGTGTGCTGGCCTGGGCGGTGTCGACCTTCCGCTGGGGGATCGGCTTGCGAAGGCAGCCTGCCCGCGCGCTGTACTGGCGAGCGGCAAGCCAGGCCGCAGGGCGGGGCGCTGCCTCACTGCGCTGGGCCGACGAGTCCGGCGAACCCACCGAACTGCACGTCAAGGCCGATCTGGGTTTCGGTGTGCTGGTCCGCCTGCAAACGCCGCGTACGGCGCCCCAGTGGCGGTGGGTCGATGAACAATCCCTGCAAGGCCCATGGCGCTGGCGGTTGATGTCATCCTCCGGCCGCGAAGGGCTTGTGTCGGCCGATGAGCAGCACGCGATACTGAAGATGGCATCATTGGCACGGTGCGAATCACAGAAAATCGTATTGCCCCCAACAGCCAGGAGGTCGGCATGACGCCGCCCGACCGTTCTCCGCCGGATGGTGGCCAGCCCTCGGGGGTCACGGGGCCGGTGGCGCCTGCGCAAACCTCGGTGGATGTGGATGCCGCGCTTGTGGCCCGGGTGCAGCAGGGTGACCAGCGTGCCTTCGAGATGCTGGTGGTCAAGTACCGCCGCCGCATCGAGCGCCTGATCGCCCGCATGGTGCGCGACGTGGACCTGGTCGAGGACATCGCCCAGGAAACCTTCATCCGTGCCTACCGGGCCTTGCCGCAGTTTCGTGGCGAAAGCGCTTTCTACACCTGGCTCTACCGCATCGCCGTCAACACCGCCAAGAAGGCGCTGATGCAGCTCAAGCGCGATCCGCTGGTATCTGAATCAGCACTGGCCAGCATCGGCGACGACGATGATGATGCGTCGCGTGTCGAGAACGAGCTGACCGACGGCGAGACCCCCGAATCGGTGCTCGCCAGCCGACAGATCGCCCGCACAGTGAACGAAGCCATCGAAGCCTTGTCAGACGAGTTGCGGCAGGCGATCACTCTGCGTGAAATCGAAGGCCTGAGCTACGAAGACATCGCCGAACTCATGAACTGCCCGATCGGCACCGTGCGCTCGCGGATTTTCCGCGCGCGGGAGGCCATCTCGCAGAAGCTCAAGCCATTGCTGGACACCCGCGAGGGCAAACGCTGGTAAACCCTGTTCAGGTGGTTTTTTCGTGGGTTTGTCCACAAATTGGTGCTCGTGCTTGTGAACTTTTCTTGCTGTACGGTGTCTGTTGAATCGACGTTGTGTCTGAACCGGGGTGTGCGTCATGTCTGATCTCCCATTTGACGACGAAGCGAATTCCTTTGAATCCCTGTCGGCGCTGGCCGATGGGCAGGCGACCGAGCACGAAATTGCCCAGGCCTGCGGGGTGTGGCGCTCCCAGCGCGAGGTGCGCGAGCGTTGGCACGCCTATCAGCTGATCGGCGACGTGATGCGCTCGGACACCCTGGCGCAGGACGCTGGCTCCGACCAGGCCTTCCTGGAAGCCTTCCGCGCCCGCCTGGCCCAGGAGCCCGTGGTGCTGGCGCCTGCGGCCATGGCCGCCGCCAGTGCGGCAGCCCTGGTGGCCGATACCGAGCCAGCAGTGGCCAACCTGTCTTACCCGCTGCGCCGCCGGCGCTGGACGGGGCCCGTGGCGGTGGCCGCCGGTTTTGTCATGGTTCTGGGCGCCGTCGTCACCACATTGCATCCCCAGGATGGCACCGGAGGCGGCGCTTCGCCTGTTCTGGCCCAGGGCGGCCGTGATGCCGTGATCCCCGTGGGCGCGCAAGCCTGGGTGGGGCAGGAGGCGGCCTTGGCGCCTGCGCTGCGCTCCGGTCTTGTAGCCGACAGTTCCATGACGCGTCATCCGGCTGAGCCGGCGCAGGTCTCCTTTACCCGTGGTGCCACGGAAACCGCCGCCGAGCGTGCTGGCAACATGGTCATCATCCGTGATCCGCAGCTCGACGAGTTCCTGGCGGCCCACCGCGAGTTGGCCGCCACAGGCAGCTTCGTCCCGCCCGCTGGCCTGGTGCGCAGCGTCGCATTCGAGGCCCCAGCAGGGCGCTGATCTCCCGCGCTGAAGGGCTTGTGGACGAGTGACCAGCCATTTGATGCCATTCCAGCTTTTCCGCCACAGCCTGCGTGCTTGCGGCCTGACCCTGGGCCTGTCCCTGGGCATGGCGCACGCAGGCTCTCTGACTGTCAGCCATGGCGCAGCCCAGCCGACGCCATCCGAATCCCCCAGCCCGGCGCAATGGCTGCGCCTGATCGGCCAGGCCGCGCGCCAGAGCAGCTATGAGGGCACCGTGATGATGAGCTCGGCAGGGCGCTCCAGCAGCGTCCAGGTCAGCCATCGTGTCAGCGGTGAGGAGTTGTTCGAGAAGATCGAACCGCTTGATGGCCCTGAGCGCCAGATCTACCGTCACAACGACGACATCCAGATCCTTTGGCCGCACAAGAAGACTGTGCTCGTGCAGCAGCGTGGTGCCTTGCTGGGCATGCCCCGGCCCTGGGCGCAGCTCGACGAGCGCGTGGCCGATTTCTATCAGATCGACCTGGCCGGCCAGCAGCGCTGGGCAGGCCATGCCTCGACCGTGCTGCTGCTGCGTGCGCGTGATCAGTTCCGGTATGGGCAGAGGGTGTGGGCCGAGCAACGCTCGGGTCTGGTCCTGCGTGCCGAAACACTCGCGCCCAGCGGCCAGGTGCTGGAATGGACAGCATTCACGCAGGTGAACGTGGGCCCCACCGTGGCCCGCGGCTGGACCATGCCGGATGCCAAGTCCCTGGGGGGCTGGCGCGTGGTGCGCAGTGACCTCAAGAAGACCACCTTGCCGCAAGAGGGCTGGCAGCTCAATGACCTGCCCCCTGGTTTTCGCCTGCTGACCTGTGTGCGCCGTGGTGCCTCGGGCATGCCGCCATCCCTGGCCGCGAGCGAGCCTGCCGCGCAGGCCTCCGAGGTGGTACAGGCCGTGTTCGGTGATGGTGTCACCCATGTCTCGGTGTTCATCGAACCCTTCGATGCCCGCCGGCATGGCCGCGAGATGATGCTGGCGCAGGGTGCCACGCAAACGCTCAAGCGCCGCGTAGGCGACTGGTGGCTCACGGTGGTGGGTGATGTGCCGGCGGCCACGGTCGTGCGTTTCGCGGGCGCGTTTGCGCGGCCATGACAGGTTGCCGCCTCATGCGCGCAGCGCATGAGCTAGCTACCTTTACCGCCTGTTTACCGTCCAGACAACGATTCGTGCCTTCAAGGCACTGAACTGTGGTTCACACTTCGAGTTTCAGACGTTTCTTTCTCATTCGAGGCTTTCGTCCATGACCTTGTCGATCTTTTCCCAGTCCATGCCCCGCCTGACCGCGTTGTCGCGTGCAGGGGTCGTGATGTCGATGGCCGGTGTGCTGGCCGGTGGCGCGCTGCTGCCCCTGTCTGCCAAGGCACAACCAGCGCCCGGCACGGCCGTGGTGCCCGTGGCACCGCTCGTGCGCGGCCTGCCCGATTTCACAGATCTGGTCGACAAGGTAGGGCCCTCGGTCGTGAACATCCGCACCACGCAGCGTGTGCAGGTGGGCCGCCCCGGCACCGGTGAGATGGACGAGCAGATGCAGGAGTTCTTCCGCCGCTTCTTCGGCATGCCGCTGCCAGGCCAGCCCGTGCCCAAGCAGAACAAGCCCAAGGGCAAGGGCGAGAACGCCGAGCCGCAAAGCGAAGAGCGCCCGCGTGGCGTGGGCTCGGGTTTCATCCTCACGGCCGATGGCTTCATCATGACCAACGCCCATGTGGTCGACGGTGCCGATGAGGTCTACGTCACGCTCACGGACCAGCGCGAGCTCAAGGCCAAGATCGTGGGTGTGGACAAGCGCACCGACGTGGCCGTGGTCAAGATCGAGGCTCCCAACCTGCCCGCCGTGCGGGTGGGCGATGTCAGCAAGCTCAAGGTGGGCGAATGGGTGATGGCCATCGGCTCGCCCTTCGGGCTGGAGAACAGCGTCACCGCGGGCATCGTCAGCGCCAAGTCGCGCGACACGGGTGAAGAAATCCGCTTCATCCAGACCGATGTGGCGGTGAACCCCGGCAACTCCGGCGGCCCCCTGATCAACATGCGTGGCGAGGTGGTGGGCATCAACTCGCAGATCCTGAGCCGCTCTGGCGGTTTCATGGGCATCTCTTTCTCGATCCCCATCGACGATGCGATCCGCGTGGCCGATCAACTGCGGGCCAACGGCAAGGTGGTGCGTGGCCGTATCGGCGTGTCCATCGAGCCGGTCAGCAAGGAAGTGGCTGATTCGCTGGGGCTGGCCAAGCCGCAAGGCGCCGTGGTGCGCATGGTCGAACCTGGTGGTCCGGCAGACAAGGCGGGGCTGGAAGCCGGCGACATCATCACGCGCTTCAACAACGTGGTGGTGGACAAGGCCGGTGATCTGCCTCGCCTGGTGGGTGCCACCAAGCCGGGCAGCAAGGCCACGCTGCAGGTGTTCCGTCGCGGTGCCTACAAGGACCTGTCGGTCAATGTGGTCGAGCTCGACGACAAGCCCAAGCAGTCGGCTGCAGCTGGTGCACCGAGCGCACCGGGCAAGTCAGAGGCCAAGCTCGCAGGCACCGTGCTGGGCCTGGAGCTGGCCAACCTGAGCGCCGAGCAAAAGCGTGATCTCAAGGTCAACGGCGGTGTGCTGGTGATCGATGCCGACGGGCCTTCCGAGCGTTCCGGCCTGCGTGAAGGCGATGTGATCCTGGCGATCGCCAATGTGCAGGTGGCCGACGTCAAGCAGTTCGAGACCGTGTTGGCCAAGGTGGACCGCAG
>CALAKR010000040.1 GCA_937923225.1 uncultured Aquabacterium sp.
TGCTGGTGCTGACCTTTGGCATCGCCCAGCTGTTCTGGGGCCCGGTGTCCGACCGCCTGGGGCGCCGCCCCGTGCTGCTGGCAGGCCTGGCCCTGTTCACCCTGGCCAGCGTGGCCACGGTGGCCGCGCCTGACCTGAACGTGCTGGTGCTGGCCCGTGCGCTGCAAGGCGTGGGGCTGGCCGCCGCCCTGGTGTGCGCCCGCGCCATGATCCGTGACCTGTATACGCCCGAACAGGGCGCGCACGTGCTGTCCCAGGGGCTGAGCGGACTGGGCGTGATCGCCCTGGTGAGCCCGATCATCGGCGGCATCACGGCGGCCAGCCTGGGCTGGCGCGCCACGCTGGGCCTGCTGGGTCTGTTCGCGCTGGCCTCGCTCATCTTCATCTGGCGGCGCCTGCCGGAAACGCTGCCCGATCACCGACGGCAGCAAGGCCAGAGCCTGCGGCAACGCCTGGCGCAGTGGCAGGGCATCGTGCGCCAGCCCATGTTCCGTGCCTACACCACGCTGACCTCGTCCACCTACGGCGGGCTGTACGTGTTCCTGGCGGCATCGTCCTTCGCCTTCATCGAGGTGCTGAAGGTCAGCCGCCCGGTGTTCGGCCTGGTGATGGCGTCCATGTCCCTGTTCTACCTGGGCGGCACGCTGCTGTGCCGGCGCTGGCTGCCGCTGCGGGGGCTCACGGGCACCGTGCGCGTGGGCGCGGGCTGCTCGCTCACCGGCGGGCTGTGGTGCGCAGGCCTGTCGGCCTGGACGCTGGCCACCGACAACACGCCATCGCCCTGGGCCGTGATGCCCGGGCTGTGGATCTACGCCATCGGCCACGGCCTGCACCAGCCCTGCAGCCAGGCCGGCGTGGTGGCGTCCTTCCCGCATCAGGCCGGTGCGGCATCGGCTTTGTCGGGCCTGATCATGTGCTGCGTGGCCTTCGCCATCAGCGCCGTGCTGGCCGTGTGGATGAAAACGCCCGGCATGGCCGGCACGCTCCACCCCCTGACGCTGGGCGTGGGGCTGGGCGGCGCCCTCACCGCCTGGGTGGCGCTGGGGCTGGTCCAGCGCCATGGCCGGCCGGTGGCCGAACAGCACGCCGTGTCATGAACACTTCGACCGCCCCTCAAGGCCTGCCCGTGGCCGGCAGCCTGCCCGAGCACCCGCCGTTGATCCTGGCGGGCCCAACTGCCTCCGGCAAGACTGCGCTGGCCCTGGCCCTGGCCGAGCGCCTGCCCATTGAAATCATCAGCGTCGATTCCGCCCTGGTGTACCGGGGCATGGACATCGGCACGGCCAAGCCCAATGCGCAGGAGCTGGCCCAGGTCCCGCACCACCTCATCGACATCATCGACCCGGTTGAGAGCTACAACGCCGCGCGCTTCGTGCTGGACGCCAACCGGCTGATGGGCGAGATCCGCGCCCGTGGCCGCCTGCCCCTGCTGGTGGGCGGCACCATGCTCTACATCAAGGCCCTGCTGGGTGGGCTTGACGACATCCCCTCGGCCTCCCCCCACGTGCGCGCGATGCTGGATGCGCGCGCCGCTGCAAAAGGCTGGCCGGCCATGCATGCCGAACTGGCCCAGGTGGACCCGCTCACGGCCCAGCGCCTGCCGCCCAACGATGCCCAGCGCATCCAGCGGGCCCTGGAGGTCTGGTACACCGCCGGCCGGCCCATCTCCGATTTCCAGCGGCGCCATCGTGAAGATGCTGACAGCACCCAGAACATGGCCGCGCCTCCTGGCCTGCTGCTGTCGCTGGAGCCCACCGACCGCGCCTGGCTGCACGAGCGCATCGGCCTGCGCTTCAGGCAGATGATGGCGCAAGGTTTTGTCGACGAAGTGCTGCGCCTGCGACAACGGCCGGACCTTCACCTGGGCCTTCCCTCCATCCGCTGCGTGGGCTACCGGCAGGTGTGGGAAGCCCTGGACCAGGGCCAGGACCTCGACGATCCTAAGGTACGCACCGAAGTCGCTGAACGCGGCGCAGCGGCCACCCGGCAACTGGCCAAGCGCCAGATCACGTGGCTGCGCTCCATGCCCTGGCGACATGTGCTGCCTTGCGACCAGGGCATCGATGTGGACGCGGTCGCGCGGCAGATTCGCCAATCAGCCAACTGCTGAGCGGTAAGTACCTCATGGACACGGCAGGCGTCAATGCGCCCCGCCCGCATCCACCGAGGCCCCACCCTTGGCGGGCTTGGCCAGCCACAGCAAGGGGATCAGCGCGAGGAACAGCCAAGCCGACATCAGGAAGACATCGTCCGCCGCCATCGTGAAAGCCTGCTGGTCGATCAGCCGGTTGATCTGCGCGGCCGCCTGCTCGAAGCTCAGGCCCGCCTTGGCGAACATGTCCAGCGTGCCGGCCATGGCCGGGTCGGTGCTGCTCAGGCGCTCCGTCATGTGCACATGGTGCATGGTGGCGCGGTTCTCCCACAGCGTCGTCACGATGGACGTGCCCATGGCCCCGGCCGTGATCCGCGCGAAGTTGCTCAGGCCCGATGCCGCCGGGATCTGCTCAGGCTTCAGTCCGGACAGCGTGATCGCGCTCAGCGGCACGAAGAAGAAGGCCAGCGCCCCGCCCTGGATGATCGTGGGGATCATGATCGTGCGCAGATCGGTCTGCACCGTGAAGTTCGAGCGCATCCACAGCACCAGCGCGAAGACCACGAAGGCCACCGTCGCCAGCCGGCGCGGATCGACCCGGCCCACGTTCTTGCCCACCATCGGCGACAGCAGGATGGCCAGCACCCCCACCGGCGCCAGCGCGATGCCCGCCCAGGTGGCCGTGTAGCCCATGTACTGCTGCAGCCACAGGGGCAGCAGCACCACATTGCCGAAGAACAGCATGTAGGCCACCGACAGCGTGAGCGTGCCCAGCAGGAAGTTGCGCCGCGCGAACAGGCGCAGGTTGACGATGGGGTGTTCCTCCGTCAGCTCCCAGGCCACGAAGACCACGAAGCCGACCGCCGCGATCACCGCCAAGGCGACGATCTGCCCGCTCTCGAACCACTCCAGCTCCTTGCCCTTGTCGAGCATGATCTGCAGCGCGCCCACCCACAACACCAGCAGGCCCAGGCCCACCGAATCGATCGGCAGCTTGCGCGTGGGCGTGTCACGCTTGGCGTAGATGCGCCAGCTGATCGCCGCGGCCAGCAGGCCCACCGGCACGTTGATGTAGAAGATCCATGGCCAGGACACGTTGTCGGTGATCCACCCACCTAACAGCGGCCCCGTCACCGGCGCAACGAGCGTGGTCATCGCCCACAAGGCCAGCGCCATGCCCGCCTTGGCCGGCGGATAGCTGGCCAGCAGCAGGGTCTGCGACAGCGGGATCATCGGGCCGGCCACCAGGCCTTGCAGCACGCGGAAGCCGATCAAGGCCTCCAGCGACGGCGCGAAGCCGCACAGCCACGAGGCCAGCACGAACAGCAGCACGCTGCCCACGAACAGGCGCACCGCGCCGAAGCGCTGCGTGAGCCAGCCCGTGAGCGGCACCGAGATGGCGTTGGCCACCCCGAAACTGGTGATCACCCAGGTGCCCTGCGTGGGGCTCACGCCCAGGTCACCCGAGATGGCCGGCAGCGACACGTTCGCGATGGACGAATCCAGCACGTTCATGAAGGTGGCCAGCGACAGGGCCAGGGTGCCCAGAGCCAGGGTGCCGCCAGTCAGCGGCGCCGGTGCCGCTGTGGCCCCCGAGGGCGCGGCGGACGAATTCGCGCTCATGATCAGACGCCGGAAGCGGCGACAGGCTTGGCGGCGGTGCGCTGCGGCGCCGCCGCGCGGGCTTGCTGAACCGGCGCGCCCGCCAGCTTGGCATGCGTACTGGCCGGAGCGCCTGCATTGGTGGCGATGATGCGGCTCACACGCTCATCGGCATCCTTCTGCACACCATCGAACACCGCGGTCTGGGCCACGGGCTGCTGGCGGGTGGTTTCGGCCACCAGCGGGCCATCCTGGCTGCTCACGTCCACGGTGGCGTCCATCGACAGGCCCACGCGCAGCGGGTGCTTCTTGATCTCGTCAGGCTGCAGGGCGATGCGCACGGGCACGCGCTGCACCACCTTGATCCAGTTGCCGGTGGCATTCTGCGCGGGCAGCAGCGCGAATGCCGCGCCAGTGCCGGCCCCCAGGCCCGCCACCTTGCCGTGGTACTCCACCTTCTTGCCGTACACGTCGGCGGTGAGCGTCACGGGCTGGCCCAGGCGGATCTTCTGCAGCTGGCTTTCCTTGAAGTTGGCATCGACCCAGACGTTGTCCAGCGCCACCAGCGACATCATCGGCGCGCCAGCCTGCACGCGCTGGCCCACCTGCACGCTGCGGCGTGCCACCATGCCTTCGACCGGGGCGACCAGGTCGGCGCGCTTGAAGGCCAGGTAGGCCTCGCGTACACGGGCCGCGGCACGCTGCACGTTGGGGTGGTCCTGCACGGTGGTGCCATCGGTCAGGGCACGGTTGGACGTGGCCTGCTCACGCGCGGCCGCCAGCGCCGATTGCGCGGCGGCCAGGGCGCTCTTGGCCGATGCCAGTTGCGTCTGCGCGTGGTTGAACTCTTCCTTGCCCACGGCACCCGTGGCCACCAGTGGCGAGCGGCGGTTCACATCGTCCTGGGCGCGGGCGACATCGCTCTGCACCTTGCTCACATCCGCTTCACGCAGGGCCACCTGAGCCGCCAGCGTGGCGTTGTTGGCGAACACGGTGCGCACTTCGCGCACGGTCTGGGCCAGTTGGGCCTCGGCCTGGTCCAGCGCCACACGGGCGTCCGCCGGGTCCAGGCGCACCAGCAACTGGCCGGCCTTGACCATGTCGGTGTCATCGGCCTGGATGGCCAGCACCGTGCCGCCCACCTGCGGCGTGATCTGCACCACATTGGCCTGCACGTAGGCGTTGTCGGTGTTCTCGATGTGGCTGCTGACCAGCCACCAGTGGATGCCCCAGGCCACACCGGCCACCAGGACGACGCCACCGATGATCTTGAGCGCCTTCTGGCGTTTGGGGTTGGCCGCTGCCCCGGCCACAGGGGTGTTTTGTTCGCTCATGGGGTACTTCAGTTCAGGGAAAGCTTGGCCGAGGTGTTTGTTGTGGTGGGCACAGCGCCCGGAACAGCGAGGGCCGTGGAGGCGGGCCAATGTCCCCCCAGGGCCTTGATGAAGCCGACACGGTTGTCCACGGCGCGGGCGCGCAGGTCCACGCCCAGGCGCCGCTGGTTGAGCACGGCTGATTCGGCGCTGAGCACCGTGAGGTAGGGGCCCAGGCCGGCGCGGTAGCGCTGCAGGGCCAGGTCATAGGCCGACTCCGTGGCGCGCTGCGCCAGAGACTGTTCCTGCAACTGCCGGTCGATCGACTGGCCGGATGTGAGCTGATCCGCCACATCGTGCACCGCCTCGATCACCGAGCCGTTGTAGGCGGCCACGGCCATGTCCTGCTCGGCCAAGCGGCCCTTCAGGTTGGCCTGGCGGCGGCCCGCATCGAACAGCGGCAGGTCGATGGCCGGGGTGGCACCGTACTGCTGGCTGCTCGACTTGAGCACGCGGTCCAGCCCGATGGCGTTGAAGCCCAGGAAGCCGACGATGTTGATGTTGGGATAGAACAGGGTGCGGGCGGCGTCCACCTCGGCACCGGCAGCCTCGGCGCGCCAGCGCAGGGCCATCACGTCGGCGCGCTGGGCCAGCAGGTTCACGGGCACCTCGGCGGGCAAGGCATCCAGCTGCAGTTGCGCCAGGCGGGGCGACAGCTGGGCCGTGGCTGCCATCGGCTGCGCGCTCAGTGCGGCCAGCAGGTGGCGCGACAGGGCGATCTGCTCATCGAGCGCTTCGATCTGCTGGCGGGTCTCGGGCAAGGCGCCCTCGCCCTGGCGCAGCTCGACATTGGTGTCCAGGCCGGCATCGACACGCTGGCGCACCAGCGACAGCAACTCGTCGCGCTGGGCCAGCGAACGCACGGCCACTTCGCGCTGGGCCAGTTGCCGTGCCAGCTGCACATAGGCGCGGGCCACATTGGCCGACAGCAGCGTGCGGGCCGCCTGCGTATCGGCCTGCGCGGCACGCGCCTGGCCCACGGCCGAGCGCAACTCGGCCCCATGGCGCCCGAACAGGTCGAGCTCCCATTGGCCCTGCAACTGAAGCGTGCCTGTGCTCCACATATTGCCCGCGATGGGTGCCGGCACCAGGCCGTTGGCGGTATAGCGCTGTCGGGACACCTCGGCATGTGCCCCCACCTGCGGCATGTCCGCTGCGTCACGCGTCTGCACCGCGGCCTGGGCCCGTGCCAGGCGCGCACTGGCGGCCTGCATGTCGGGGTGGGCACTCAGTGCCTCGCCGATGAGGGCGGTCAACGCCGGGTCGCCCAGGCGGGTCCACCAGGCCTCGCTGTCAGCCAGGCTCTGAGAGCCTCCGGCCTTGGTCTCGACCAAGCCATAGCGGCCCGTATCCACGGGCGCCACCGAGGCCTTGAGATCGCCTTGAGAGGCACAACCGGCCAACGCCGCGACGGCGACAGCACTCAAACAGGCCATCTTCACTTGCTTCACCTCGATCATCCGGTTTGACTCCCGGGCTGCTGTGCATCCTTGGCCTTGATCGCATCGGCGTTGCACAGCATGCGCCGCAGCAGGGACAGCAGGGTCTGCCACTCATCATGGCTGAACCCTGTCAGATAGGCGTTGAGCACCTCCGACATCACCTTGGGCACCTCGTCGGCCACGGATCGGCCGTCGTCGGTCAACTCCAGGCGCGCCACGCGGCGGTCGGAGGTGGAACGCACACGGCGGCACAGGCCCTTGGCTTCCAGGCGATCGAGCGTGCGCGTGAGCGCACCGGGGTCGATCTGCAGCTCGCGTGACAGCTCGGCCAGCGTGCCGGCCTTGCCTTGCGCGATCATGAACAGCGGCGTCCACTGGGCGTGGGTCAAACCCAACGTTTCAAGGCGCCTGTCAATATCCGTGACCAGACTGAGCATGATGCGACGCATGAGGAAGCCCACGCTCTCGTCGCTGCAGTACCCGTCTGGCTTGTAGAAGGTCGGTGTACTCATAACGATTTCAATGTATTTGCCTATGCAAATATTGTCAAGACAGCATAATTAACGCAACCTTTCATTGCTGAACAACATGAACGCCGCTGTCGCCAAGACCGATGCGCCCGCAGCCGCCCGCTCACCCGCACCGCTGCGAGCCCTGGGCCCCTTCCTGCGCCCCTACCGCAAGCGGATCGCACTGGCCGGCCTGTTCCTGATCCTGGCCGCGCTGACCACGCTGGTGCTGCCCATCGCCATGCGCGCCCTGATCGACCAGGGCATGGTCTCGCCCGATCCGGGTGAGCGCGTGATGGCCCTGCGCGACCACTTCCTGGCCTTGGGCGGGGTGGGCGTGGCCCTGGGGGTGTTTTCGGCCTTGCGCTATTACGCCGTCACCTGGCTGGGCGAGCGCCTGGCCAGCGACCTCAAGCGCGCGGTGTACGACCACATGCTGCGCCAGAGCCCTGCGTTCTTCGAAACCACCCGCACCGGCGAAGTGCTGTCCCGCCTCACCGCCGACACCACCCTGATCCAGACGGTGGTGGGCTCCAGCCTGTCCATGGGGTTGCGCAACAGCATCATGGGCCTGGGCGCCCTGGCCATGCTGGTGGCCACCAACCCCATCGTGATGGCCCAGGTGCTGGGCGCCCTGGTGCTCGTGGTGCTGCCGGCCGTGGTCTACGGCCGGCGCGTGCGGCGCCTCTCGCGCGCCAGCCAGGACCGCGTGGCCGACACCAGTGCCATCGCGGCCGAGGTGCTGAGCGCCATCCCCGTGGTGCAGAGCTACGCCGCGGAAGCGCGCGAGGCCCAGCGCTTCGGTGATTCGACCGAAACCGCCTTCAAGACTGCCCAGCGCCGCATCAGCTCCCGCGCCGCGCTGGTGGCCTTCATCATCAGCGCCACGGCCGCGGCCCTGCTCTGGGGCCTGTACCAGGGTACGCAGGCCGTGATCGACGGACGCATCAGCGCCGGCCACATGGGGCAGACGGTGGTCTACGTGGTGCTGCTGATCAGCTCGGTGGCGGCCCTGTCCGAGGTGTATGGCGAGATCCTGCGTGCAGCCGGCGCCACCGAACGGCTGATGGAGTTGCTGGACACGCGCTCGGACATCCAGTCACCCGCCAGCCCGGCGGTGCTACCAGCCGTACAAGGTGGGCTGGATGTCGAACTGCGCGGCGTGCGCTTTCACTACCCTTCACGCCCCACCCAGGCGGCGCTGGACGATGTGAGCCTGCACGTGCGACCCGGCCAAACCGTGGCCCTGGTGGGGCCCAGCGGAGCAGGCAAGAGCACCGTGTTCCAGCTGCTGCTGCGCTACTACGATCCGCAAGCCGGTCAGTTGCTGCTCAACGGCACGCCCATCGACACCCTGTCGCTGGACGACCTGCGCCACCGCATCGGCATCGTGCCGCAGGACAGCACGATCTTCTCGTCCACTGCGATGGAGAACATCCGCTACGGCCGCCCCGGCGCCACCGACGATGAAGTGATGGCTGCGGCCCACGCTGCCCATGCACATGATTTCCTGCAGCGCCTGCCCGAGGGTTATCACACCCACCTCGGCGAGCGCGGCGTGCGCCTCTCGGGCGGCCAGCGCCAACGCATCAGCATCGCCCGCGCCATTCTCAAGAACGCCCCGCTGCTGCTGCTTGATGAAGCCACCAGCGCACTCGACACCGAAAGTGAACGTGCCGTGCAGGCAGCCCTGCGCGAAGCCATGAAGAACCGCACCACCCTGGTCATCGCCCACCGCCTGAGCACGGTCGTTAACGCAGACCGCATCGCCGTGATGGACCAAGGACGCCTGGTAGACACTGGCACCCATGCGGAACTCATGGCACGATGCAGCCTCTACCAGCGGCTGGCCTCGGCCCAGTTCGAAGCAGAGGCGCCGGCTCCCCGCATCGTCAGCATCGGCTGACAAACGGATCAGGCTGACCCGACAGTCACCCATCAACCTGCCAGACACACTGACAGCGTTCGCCTCGCGCTGAGGCTTGATCGGTCTGGAGAACCACAAAATGATGCAGACCATCAATGCTCAACCCGCCGTGCGCAGCCTGCGCCGCACCATCTTCGTCACCAGCACCATCGTTGGTGCAGCGCTCATCGGCGCCGGTTGCGCCAACATGGACGATACCCAGAAGCGCACCGCTGGTGGTGCCGCCGCGGGTGCCGTCATCGGCGGCGTGCTGAGCAAGGCCACCGGCAACAGCGGCACAATCGGTGCCGTGGTGGGCGGTGCCGCCGGCGCCGTGATCGGCAACGTGTGGTCCAAGCGCCTGGAGTCGCAAAAGCAGGCCATGGAACAGGCCACCCAGGGCACCGGCGTGGAAGTGACCCGCACGGCCGACAACCAGCTCAAGCTGAACATCCCCAACGACATTTCGTTCGCCACCAACAGCGCCGCGCTCAAGCCTGAGTTGCGCTCGGTGCTCGAAACCTTCGCCACCAGCCTGCGCCAGAACCCCAGCCTGGTCGTGAAGGCCATCGGCCACACCGACAGCACCGGCAGCGACGCCATCAACAATCCGCTGTCCGTCTCGCGCGCCAACAGCGTGCGTGATTTCCTGACGGACCGCGGCGTGGCCTCCAACCGCATCGAGGCCGACGGCCGCGGTTCGCGCGAACCGATCGCCAGCAACAACGACGAAGCCAGCCGCGCCAAGAACCGCCGCGTCGAGATCTTCGTGCGCGACACGGCCGCCGCGTCCTGATTCCCCTTGTTTCACCGCCTGGCCTTCGGGCCGGGTAGGATGTGCTGACAGCCCGGATAATCCGGGCTGTTGCCTTTTCCCCGTCCGATTTCACCTTTCCCGCGAGGTCACCCGGTGAGCCGTCCCGTCCGCAGCCAGTACGAAGATTTCATGCGCCACGTCTACACCACGGGCGTGCTCAAGACCGACCGCACCGGCACCGGCACGCGCAGCGTGTTCGGCCACCAGATGCGCTTCGATTTGTCCGAAGGCTTCCCGCTGGTCACGACCAAGAAGGTGCACCTCAAATCCATCATCGTGGAGTTGCTGTGGTTCCTGCGTGGGGACGACAACGTCAAGTACCTGAAGGACCACAACGTCACCATCTGGGACGAATGGGCGCGTGAAGACGGCTCGCTCGGCCCGGTCTACGGCGTGCAGTGGCGCAACTGGCCCAAGCCTGATGGCGGCCATGTCGACCAGATCAGCCAGGTTGTGCAGCAGCTCAAGAGCAGCCCCGATTCGCGCCGCATCATCGTGAGCGCCTGGAACGTGGGCCTGATCGAGCAGATGGCCCTGCCGCCCTGCCACGCGTTCTTCCAGTTCTACGTGGCCCCGCCCACGGAAGCCGGCGGCAAGGGCAAGCTCAGCTGCCAGCTCTACCAGCGCAGCGCGGATATCTTTTTGGGCGTGCCCTTCAACATCGCCAGCTACGCCCTGCTCACCCACATGCTGGCCCAGCAGTGCGACCTGGACGTGGGCGACTTCGTCTGGACGGGCGGTGATTGCCACATCTACAGCAACCACACCGAGCAGGTCGAGCTGCAACTGAGCCGCACGCCCCACCCCTACCCGGTGCTGAACATCAAGCGCAAGCCTGAGTCGATCTTCGACTACGCCTACGAGGATTTCGAAGTGCTGGAGTACGAACACCACCCCGCCATCAAGGCGCCGGTGGCCGTCTGACCTGGGGCCGCGCCATGATCGTCACCGTCATCGCCGCCGTGGCCCGCAATGGCGCCATCGGCAAGGACAACGCCCTGCTGTGGCGCCTGCCGGAAGACCTGCAGTTCTTCAAGCGCACAACGATCGGCAGCCCGATCATCATGGGCCGCAAGACCTTCGATTCGATCGGCAAGCCGCTGCCTGGGCGCCGCAACATCGTCATCACCCGCAACACGGGCTGGCTGGCGCCAGGCATCGAGGTGGCGCATTCGCTGGATGCCGCACTGCATCTGGTGGCCGATGTGCCCAAGGTGTTCATCATCGGCGGCGCGCAGATCTACGCCGATGCACTGCCCCGTGCGAACGAGCTGATCCTGACCGAAGTGGACCAGGATTTCGAGGGAGACGCCTTCTTCCCGGCCTGGGACAAGGCCGCGTTCGACGAAACCAGCCGTGAGGCGCACCATTCGCCGGCCCCCAACGATTTCGGCTACGCCTTCGTGACGTACCACCGGCGATCCCCGCCCTGACCAGCACCCAGGGCCACCCGCATGACGCGCCGTTGGGAACTCGACATGCTCCGCGGGTTGATGCTCGTGCTGATGATGCTCACGCACCTGCCGACCCGGCTGTCCAGCCCCATCGGGCAACCGCTGGGTTATGTGTCGGCCGCCGAAGGCTTCGTGCTGCTGTCCGCCTTCATGGCGGGCATGGTCTACACCCGCAAGGGCCGGCACGCGGGCGTGGTGGCCATGCGCCAGGCCTTCTGGCGCCGTGCACTGGTGATCTACCGTTGCCAGTTGCTGGCCCTGCTGTTCCTCTTCACCGTGATCGCCCTGCTGGGGCTGACGGTGGACCAGCCGGCTGTGAAGAACCTGATGTCCTTCTACCTGCAGCATCCGTTCACGGGCTTGCTGGCAGGCGTGGCCCTGGTCTACCAGCCGCCTTTGCTGGACATCCTGCCGCTGTACATCCTGTTCATGCTGATCAGCCCCTGGATCCTGGCCCACGGGCTGCGCCATGGGTGGGCGGGCATCCTCGGCCTGAGCCTGGGGCTGTGGCTGCTGGCCCAGTTCGGCACCACCCTTGCCCTGTACGACCTGATCGTGCGGCACACGGGGCTGCCGGTGCCGTTCAACGAAACCGGGGCATTCGACACCATGGCCTGGCAGCTCGTGTGGGTGCTGGGGCTGTGGATGGGCTGTAGCATGGTTGTGGCACCGCAGGCCATGCCGCCTCAGGCCCGTTTCCCAGGCTGGCTGGTGGGCGTGGCACTGTGCATCACCCTCGTCACGCTGGCCTGGCGGCATGTGGCCGGCCAGGTGCCCACGGTGCATCACCCCGACATCAACCTGCTGTTCGACAAGTGGCTGCTGGGGCCGCTGCGTCTGATCAACCTGCTGGCCTTGATCGTGGTGACCGTGCGTTTCGGCCCCTGGCTGGCGCAGCGCCTGCCCAGGCTGCATGCGCTGGAAGCGATGGGGCGCTCCTCACTGCCCGTGTTCTGCGCCCACCTGGCGGCCGTGCTGGTGGTGCTGGCGCTTTTCGGGGAGACCAATCCTCTGCGTCCGTGGTGGGAAGATGCTGCGGTCGTGCTCATCAGCCTGGCCTTCATGCTCGTCGTCGCTCATGGGTGGCCCCATGTGGCGCGCCGCGCTCGCCGCCAGGGTCGGCCAGCGGCCGATGCTGTCCTCGACAAGCGGCCCTCGCCATCGGCGTACAGCCAGCGCACTTGATTCAGGCAAAGCGGTCCAGGCCCTGCACCAGCCGCTTGGCCAGCCGTGGCTGCTTGAACTGCTCCAGCCACCAGGCCAGCGCCCGGCCCGACTGATCCCCGCGCCACGCCACGTAGAGCGTGTTGGGCTCTCTGGGGTCGGCCATGCGCTTCTCGATCAGCGCGCCGCTGGCCAAAAGGCCGGCCACGCGTTGCCTGGGCAGCCAGCCCACACCCAGCCCATCGCGCTGCGCCAGGATCTTGGCGCGCATGCTGGGCACGGCCAGCACCGCCTGCCCGCCCAGCAGGCCGTAGCCACGCACATCGGGCCGGCGGGATGAGTCAGCCACCACCACGCTGCGGTGCTGCACCACGGTTTCACGCTCCAGCGGCTCGGCCGCCCTGGCCAACGGGTGGCGTGGCGACACGGCGAACACCCAGTCCATCACGCCCAGCTCCGCCCAGCGCAGCTTGGGGATGGCGGGGGGTTCGTTGGTCGCACCCACCACCAGGTCGGCACGGCCATCGCGCAGGGCCTCCCAGGTACCGCCCAGCACCTCGTGGGTGATGCGCAGGCTCACGCCTGAATCGAGCTTGTCGAAAGCCTGGATCACGGGCAGCAGGGTGTCGAACTCCAGCACCTCGTCGGTGACGATCCACAACCGGTCTTCCCAACCTCCGGCCACCTGCTTGACGCGCCGGGTCAGCCGCGACACATCCTGCATCAGGCGCGCGGCCTCCTGCGTCAGCAACTGCCCGGCGGGGGTGAGCTGCAGGCGGTAGCGCCGCCGGTCGAACAGCAGCGCATCGAACTTGGCTTCCAACTGCCGCGCCGCGTGCGACACGGTGGATGGCGCCTTGCCCAACCGGGCGGCAGCGCGAGACAGGCTGCCGCTCTCGTTGATGGCCTCCAGCAGCGCCAGATCTTCTTCCGACAACATGTTCGATCCTTTCGAACGAGTTCATCGGCGCCATGGTACGGCAAATGCGCTTGGCCCCGTCAATATTGATTCCACGGCAAGTCGCCGGATTCGAAGGAGATCACCATGACCCGTTTCAACACCAAGTCCATCCTCGTCACCGGCGGCAGCAGCGGCATCGGCCTGGCCGCCGCCCAGGCTTTTGCCGCCGAGGGCGCCCGCGTCGTCATCACCGGCCGTGACCAGGCCGCCCTGGACGATGCCGCCCGCCAGATCGGCCAGGGCACCATCGCCCTGCGCCACGACGCCGCCGATGTGGCGGGCGCCAAGGCCCTGGCCGCCACACTGGTGCAGCAAGGCATCACGCTGGATGCCGTCTTCATCAACGCCGGCGCGGCCCGCTTCGCCGCCTTCACCGATGTCGACGAAGCGCTGTGGGACAGCACTTTCGGCACCAACGTCAAGGGTGCCTACTTCCAGATCCAGGCCCTGCTGCCGGTGCTCAACCGCGGCGCCTCCATCGTGCTCAATGGCTCGATCAATGCCCACATCGGCATGCCCAATTCGTCGGTGTATGCCGCCAGCAAGGCCGCGCTGATCTCGCTGGCCAAGACGCTCTCGGCCGAACTGCTGCCCCGGGGTGTGCGTGTGAATGTACTCAGCCCCGGGCCGGTGAGCACCCCGCTGTACGGCAAACTGGGCATGGATGCCGCCACGCTGGAAGCCACCGCCGCGCAGATCCAGAGCCAGGTGCCACTGGGCCGTTTCGGTACGCCAGCCGAGATCGCCGCCACCGTGCTGCATCTGTCGTCGCCCGAATCGGCCTTCATCGTGGGCACGGAAATCATCGCGGATGGCGGCATGAGCCAGCTCTGATCCTGCGGTGCCCAGCACGAATAGCGGATTCCACTAGGTGAATGGGTGGCCGGGCAGAGCCGATCCGGCACGGCTATTGCTCGCGACGTGCCTCATGCTCAAGCAGGTCCATCCCTCACTGCCGATCCAGATGGCGCGCCTGCGAGGCAAAGTCATGCTGGCCACCCAGGCGGCCCGGCAGTTGGTGCCCGACCTGTGGTGGCCTGTGATCCTGTTCGGCCTGGCCTATGGCGCATCAGCCCGCCTGGGCCTGGCCTACTCCAGCCTGGCGCCCAATGTCACCCTGATCTGGGCGCCTACGGGCATCAGCCTCTTCGTGGTGCTGCGCTGGGGGCGGCGCTGCTGGCCTGGGATCCTGCTGGGCGACCTGATCGCCAACGCTGGCACGGGCGCGCCGCTCATCGCGATCTTCGGCATTTCCGCCGGCAACGTGCTGCAGACGCTGGTGTGCGTGTGGCTGCTGCACCGCACGGGGTTCCGCGACGACCTGTCCCGGGTGCGAGACGTGGTGGCGCTGATCCTGCTCGGTACAGCCTGCGCCGCGCTCAGTGCCTGTGTCGGGCCTGCGGCGCTGGCGGCCAGCGGCACCATCGCGTGGTCGGTCTACCCCTCCGTTTGGATGCAATGGCTGATGGGCGACGCTACCGGGGCCGTGGTGCTCGCACCGCTGCTGCTGGCCTGGTGGTCGGCACGGCCCGCCGAGGCCTGGCCCGCCATGCGCCGAGCCGAAGCCGGGGCACTGATGGCACTGCTCGTGCTCTTGTGCGCGGTGGTGTTCGGGGACGTCGGCTGGGTCAACCAGGGCTATTACCCGGCCTCGCTGGCACTGTTCCCCCTGGCCGTGTGGGCCGCGCTGCGCTTCGGTCTGCGCGGCGCCACGCTGCTGACGCTGGTGCTGTCGGCTGCGGCCATCGCCGGCACGGTGCATGGCTTCGGGCCCTTCGTGGACGAAGGTGAAACGGGCAGCCTGCTGCGCTGGTGGCTGTTCGCCAATGTGATCACCGTGACCAGCCTGGTGCTGGCCGCCTCGCGCGCCGAGCGTGACCGCGCACAGGCCCAGGCCATCCAGGACCGTGATTTCGCCTCTGCGGTGCTCGACGCCGAAGGCGCGCTCGTCGCCGTGCTGGACGCGCAATGGCGCATCCAGCGGGTCAACCGGGCGATGGAATCCGCCACAGGCTACACCGCCGCGCAACTGCGCGGGCGCGGCTTCACCGAGGCGCTGATCCCGGAGCCCCAGTGGCACAAGATCTCGGGGCTGGCCGACATCCTGCGCCTCAGGGTCAGCCCGTCCGTGCGCAATGACAGCAGCCTTCGCCGGCACCAGCGGCCGCCGCTCATCGTGTCGTGGTCCATCTCGGCCCTGCGCGACAAGCACGACACCATCGAGCACGTCATCGTGTCTGGCCTGGATGTCAGCGCGCGTGTCGAGGCCGCCGAGGCCTTGCGCCATGCACG
>CALAKR010000041.1 GCA_937923225.1 uncultured Aquabacterium sp.
TGCGCCATCAGCTCGTTGGCCTTCTTGGTGGCCGCGTACAGGCTCACGGGGTGGTCCACCGGGTCACCCTCGGCAAAGGGCATCTTGCGGTTGCCGCCGTACACGCTGGAACTGCTGGCATAGACCAGGTGCGCCACGCCATGGTGGCGGCAGCCCTCCAGCACGTTCACGAAGCCCACCAGGTTCGATTGCGCGTAGGCCTGCGGGTTCTGCAGCGAATAGCGCACGCCGGCCTGTGCAGCCAGGTGCACCACGCGGTCAAAGCGCTCGCGTGCGAACAGCGCGGTCACGCCAGCCTGGTCCGCCACATCGAGCACCTCGAAGCGGAACGCCGCACCAGGCGCCCAGGCGGCGCGCTGCGCCTCGATATGCGCCAGCCGGTCGCGCTTGAGCTGCGGGTCGTAGTAATCGTTGAGGTTGTCGATGCCGACCACCTCGTCACCGCGCGCAAGCAATGCCAGCACGGTGTGCATGCCGATGAAACCGGCCGCGCCGGTCACCAGGACCTTCATGCTTTCACGCTGTTGTTCAGACCCCGCCCGATGGCCTGGTAATCCAGCCCGGAGGACTGCACCAGCGAGGGCTCGTACAGGTTGCGCCCGTCGAACACCACCGGCGCCTTGAGCGCCGCCTTGATGCGGTCGAAATCGGGGCTGCGGAACTCCTTCCACTCGGTCACGATCACCAGCGCATCGGCACCGGCGAGTGCACCCATGGGGCTCTCGGCGTAGGCCAGGCGCGGCTCATCGCCAAAGACGCGACGGGCTTCGTCCATCGCCACCGGGTCATAGGCCGTGACGGTGGCACCGCGCCTGAACAGTTCGGCCAGCACCACACGGCTGGTGGCCTCGCGCATGTCATCGGTGTTGGGCTTGAAGGCCAGGCCCCACACGGCGAAACGCTTGCCGGTCAGATCCTCGCCAAAGCGGCGCACGATCTTGTCGACCAGCACCAGCTTCTGCGCGTCGTTCGCGTCTTCCACAGCCTGCAGCACCTTCAGATCCTGGCCGTTCTGCGCACCCGTCTGGATCAATGCCTTCACATCTTTCGGGAAACAGCTGCCGCCATAGCCGCAACCGGCGTACAGGAAGTGGTAGCCGATGCGCGGGTCGGAGCCAATGCCCTGGCGCACCTGCTCGATGTCAGCGCCCAGCTTCTCGGCCAGCAGCGCCAGCTCGTTCATGAAGCTGATGCGCGTGGCCAGCATCGCGTTGGCCGCGTACTTGGTGAGCTCGGCGCTGCGCACGTCCATCACGTGCACCTTGTCGTGGTTGCGGTTGAACGGCGCGTACAGCGCGCGCATCAGCAGGATGGCCTGCTCGTCGTCCGCGCCCACGATGATGCGGTCCGGCCGCATGAAGTCATCGACGGCCGCGCCCTCTTTCAGGAACTCGGGGTTGGACACCACCGCGAAACGCGCATCGCTGCCGCGCTTGGCCAGTTCATCGGCGATGGCGGCACGCACCTTGTCGGCCGTGCCCACCGGCACCGTGCTCTTGTCGACCACCACCTTGTAGTCGGACATCAGGCGGCCGATGTTGCGCGCCGCGGCCAGCACGTACTGCAGGTCGGCCGAGCCATCTTCATCAGGCGGGGTGCCCACGGCGATGAACTGCAAGGTGCCATGCGCCACCGAACGGGCGATGTCGGTGGTGAAGGCCAGGCGGCCCGCCTTGACATTGCGCGCCACCACAGCGTCCAGACCGGGCTCGTGTATGGGAATGCCGCCTTCTTCCAGGATGCGGATCTTGTTGGGATCAACATCCAGGCACAGGACGTCGTTGCCCATTTCGGCGAGGCAGGCGCCAGTGACGAGGCCGACATAGCCGGTGCCGATGACGGAGACTTTCATTGCAGATCAGAAGATGAGGATCAATCCCCGGAATTGTGCATGCGAACCAGCCACGCTGTCGCCGCTTACAACACCTTCGGGTGAACTGGCTGGCTTAGGCCCATAATCGCGTCAACCTGCGACGATACAACGACAATACCCATCACAGGGGCCTTGGCTCCCAACCTGGACGGGGTTCTCTCAACACGAACCGACCCACACAAACTCTTTCCCCAGGCGCATGAACACACCCCAGACCGTCTTCATAACCGGAATCCTGGGTCAGGATGGCAGTTATCTCGCAGCACACGCCTTGAAGCTCGGACAACGCGTGGTGGGCGGCATACGAGGCGAACTCTCCGATGAACGCCTGTGGCGCCTGAATCACCTTGGCATTGCCAAGGACATCGAATTCGTCGAACTGGATTTGCTGGATCCCTCGTCAATCGATCACGCCATCGACACCACCCAACCCGATCTGATTTTCAATTTCGCAGCACAGAGCTCGGTCGGCGATTCGTTCAACACGCCGATTGCCACGGCGGAAGCTGGCGGAATGGGGGCCATTCGCATTTTTGAGAAGGCCAAGCTGTCAGACAACCGTATCAGGGTGTTCCAGGCGTCGTCTTCCGAAATCTTCGGCGACATCACCGATTCGCAGCATTCCGAAGATAGCTTCTTCAACCCCAAAACCCCTTATGGGGCGACGAAGCTCTTCGCACACATCATGGCCGAGGCCTACCGGGCCAGCTACGGCACGCATGTGTCCACCGGGATCCTGTTCAACCACGAGAGCCCTCTGCGCGGCATCAACTTCGTGACCCGCAAGATCACGAACTCCCTGGCCAAGGTGAAGCTGGGGCAGATCGAGAGCTTCTCACTGGGCAACCTGGATGCACGCCGCGACTGGTCGCACGCCAAGGATTTCGTCGCCGCCATCTGGACCATGCTGACGCTCGACAAACCGGACAACTTCGTGCTGGCCAGCGGCCGCCTGACCTCGGTGCGCGAGTTCGTCAATCTGGCCGCCGAGGCCCTCGACATGCGCCTGGCATGGGAAGGCTCCGGCACGGACGAGTGCGGCATTGACACGCGCACTGGCAAGGTCGTCGTGAAGGTCAACCCCGAGTTCTACCGCCCTTACGACCCGGCCCAGCCCCTGGCCGACATCCGCAAGGCCCAACGCTTGCTGGGCTGGCAGCCACAGCAGTCGCTCCACGGTCTGGTCAGCGAAATGGTCGAGTTCGAACTGCAACAACTCAAAGCATGAAAAAAGCTCTCATCACCGGCGTCACAGGACAGGATGGCGCCTACCTGGCTGAATTCCTGCTCAAGAAGGGCTACGAGGTGCACGGCATCAAGCGCCGCTCGTCGCTGTTCAACACCGACCGCATCGACCACCTGTACCAGGATCCGCACGTCGACAACCGCAACTTCATCCTGCACTACGGCGACCTGACGGATTCGACCTCACTGGTGCGCATCGTGCAGAAGGGGCTGGACGCCCAAGATCTCGCTGGGCGAATTGGTCAAGGAAATGGTGCTGAGCGACTACTCTGCGGCCAAGCGTGACAGCTTGGTCAAAGCAGCGGGTTTCCAAGCATACGATCACCATGAATAAGATTTATTTCGACGTCACCGACATTGTCCATTTCGCCCACTACAACAGCCGAGTTTCAGGGATCCAGCGAGTGCAGGCCCGACTCATCGGCTCACTCGTCAGGCGTGTCGGAAGTGACCGGATCAGGGGCATTTTCTGGCATCCAACCAGAAACGAAATGGTGGAATTTGATTCAAGCAGAGTCTTCGATGAATCAGAGTTTGACACAGGCCGTTTCCTTGCCAGACTCGGGTTATGGAAAGGCGGGCGCCTCCCCGCGAAGCACGTGGTGCGCCGCCATTTGGAACCCTACAATAAAAGAAAAATAAAAAGGGGATTCCTGAAGGCGTGGATTTACCTCGCAGCCATATTTTCTCCATCGAAGCTGCAACGCATGGGGCTGGACCCCCGAGCCAATCTGTTGAAAGAACCCATACAGCGCTCAAGCCCACTGAAGAAACTGCAACCGGATGATGTCTATGTTTTTCTGGGCGCGAACTGGTCGCACCCCGAAATATTAGAATTCGGCCGACAACATTCAGCCAACGGCGGCGTGGTCATGCAGATGATTCATGACCTGATACCCTACCTGGCACCCGAGTACTGCGCTGATCTGGGCGACAGTTTTAAATCTTTCCTGAATCTCACGACCACCTACGCGAATCGATTTGTGTGCGTCTCGGACTGGACAAAATCCGAATACGTTGATTTCCTGAAATCCAATGGATTGACACGGTCAGTCGTAACCGTGCCTTTGGCGCACGAGTTCGACGGTTTTGCCAGAAATCAGCCTGTCACAAGCGCGGATTCTCGAGAAGCTCTGGCACTGGGGCATCAAGATTTCGTTGTTTGTGTTGGCACCATCGAACGGCGAAAAAATGGCATCAACCTGCTGAAGGCATGGGCCGAACTGATCAGAAAGCGCGGCGCAGATCGTGTTCCCACTCTGGTGTTCGCTGGCAGGATGGGGTGGAAAGCATCGGAATTCACCGACATCCTGGACGCAAACAGCGCATTGCGAGACAAGGTGCGTTTATTTTCAACGCTAAGCGATCGGGATTTGGCCTACCTGTATTACAAATGCCGATTCTCTGTCTATCCCAGCAAATACGAGGGCTGGGGGCTTCCCGTCGGCGAATGCGCATGGTTCGGCCGCTACGTCATTGCGTCCAATGCCACCTCACTGCCAGAGGTCTGCGGCAGTTTGATCGACTATGTCAATCCAGACGATGTGATCGACATTGCCGCTAAAATTGAATACGCCCTTGATCACCCTGAACATGTGTCTCAGAAGGAGTTGACCCTCAAGTCAGCCAAATTGAGGACCTGGGATGATGTGGCGGATCAGCTATTGGCAGTGATTGAGGCCAGCTAATGCTTTCGCTCAATTTTCTTGTGTCACGCGCCATGCCGACCAAGGTCAAGCCTGACTTAGAACTGGAGGACTAACATGAGTGCAATTCTGAAAGGTTTGTTTAAATCGGGCGTGCCCGCGGTTCCAGCAGGATACCGTGCCTGGGTCAACGATGTGGCCTTGCCCACGCTCACCTCACCTGTCTCACAGTTGTGCACCCATAGCCAGTTTGACGAACCCGTCTACGAATATTGGGTCAACCAGATTCACGAGCAGAAACGGTATCATCGCAAACAATGGGAATTTGTTTATATTCTGCAGAACCTGAACATTCGGCTCTTGCTTGAAAATGGACGGAAAGGCCTTGGATTTGGCGTTGGCCAGGAACCCTTACCCGCATTGATGGCAAGCCGGGGCGTGAATGTGATGGCCACCGACCTGGATCTGGAGGGCGCTACTCAAAAAGGCTGGGCGACATCGAATCAGCATACAACCTCACTGGACGTGCTGAATAACCGCGGCATCTGCGAACCGACCGTGTTTGACAGGCTTGTCAGTTTCAAGAACGTCGACATGAACAACATCCCGGATGATCTGGCGGGATATGACTTTTGCTGGTCATCCTGCGCCTTCGAACACCTGGGGTCCATCGAACTGGGCTTGCAGTTCGTTGAGAACTCATTGAAGTGCTTGAAACCGGGCGGGGTAGCGGTGCACACCACCGAATACAACTGCCAGTCCAATGACAAAACACTGGACAAAGGCGGCACCGTGATCTTCAGGCAACGCGACATATTGGCGTTGGCCAATCGTTTACGATCCGCCGGCCACCTGTTGTTCTTGAACCTGAACCAGGGAAGCCAGGACCTGGACAAGCATGTCGACATGCCTCCTTATGCACAGGATCATCACTTGAAGCTGCAGCTCGACAAGTACGTGACCACATCCATCGGCTTGGTTGTGCAAAAGGCAGCGTGATTATTTCTCAAACACGCCCAGAACCGACGTTCCCCAAGGAAAGCGCACGTTGTGCCCGATGGGGCTTTCCGCACAAAATATCTTTGCCAATGCCCCATTGATGAATTTGTTGGGCACCTCGTGCGCCTTTTGAATCATGGCCTCCAACTCTTGAGCCGACAGGTTCTTAGGCTTTGATTTGCGAGAGAGCCAATACAGCGGGCTGAGGAAGAACATGAAATACCGTGCGTCAGCCAGCTTGAAGCGGGTTTGATCCGCCAGGTTCTGGTAGTCAGCCACACTGTAGCGCCGCAGGTGCTGGGAGTACTCGTCGTTGTAACTCCAAAAATACTGGAGCGCCGGCGTGCTGACGATCAGCTTGCCCCCCGGTTTCAGCGCCTCATACACCTGCTGCAGGATGCCCTTGTCATCAGGGCAATGCTCGATGACATCCAGCAGGAAGATCACGTCCCACCGGTCCTTCCATTGAAGGTTCATCAAATCTGTCTGGTACAGGTTCACTGATTCGGGCAATACGGTTTTGGCGCCCAGTAGTGCCACTTCCGACGAATCCCCCAAGGCCAGTTCATCAAACTTCTGGGGCTGGTGATCAAGAAGGTAACGAACCCAGCCACCGACACCACCGCCGAGATCAATCGCCTTCAGCCCGGATGCGGGGGCTGTTCTCAGCAAACTGGTCAGCAGAAACTTGTGCCGGCCGAGGTACCAGAAGTGCTTCTGCTGCATGTCCAGCAGGGTGCTGAACCCCGTTTCCTTGTATTCATCGTTCCGGTGTGAAACGGGGATTTCGGGGCGAAATATCCCCCGCTCGTCTGAAACATAAGTCATGAAGATTCCGTTGAGCTGATCTGATGGCAAGCAAGGCTCAGATCGACGTGTCATTCATCTGAGGCTTTGGCGGGCACCTCTGGAAAAACGAAATACCTGAATGTCACAAAAAGAAAGGCGGCCACGACAAAGATGGCAAAGGCCTGGACCCATTGATGGGGATAGCCCATCCGGTCCACAAAGGTGATCAGGATACCCAGGTTGATGGCGTAGCCACAGGTGTGCGCCAGCAAGTAGCGCACGCCGGATCCCAACACGCTGCCCTTGTGGGAGAACGTGACATTGCGCTGCCCGAAGTACCCCACTGCGGCCCCAACGCCGTACAGCAGCGTCATGGTGACCTTCGGAGGCGCGCCAAGGCCCGTCAGAGCCAAGTACACCAGATAGCCCGCCAGATTGCTCGCTGCACCGACCAGGCCATAACGGATGAGTCTTGCCAAACCTTGACGCCTCAAGGCGGCGCTTTGCAAATCACGCATCTGCCCAAACCGCCAGGCCAAAGCCGGTCTTGCCATAGCCATTGCCGTTGTAGAGCATGAAACGTTGGCCTCCGTGGTCGAACACAAAGGGGTACTCGATCATGTCGGCGTCCCAGCCTTCAGCGGACACCGTGATGCCCGCCTGATCCAGTGCCAGACGCCATGTCATGGCATCGGGGCTCGTGGCATAACCGATGCGGTAAGTCTCGCCCAAGCCGCTGCGGCAAGAGAACCACATGCCATGGCTGCCATCGGGCTGCCTTGCCACCGTGGGCCGTGAAAAGGCCTGTGCGACCCCGATCTCGAACGGAACGGCCAAGCCGTCGCGGCGCCAATGATGCCCGTCCGTGGACGATGCCGCCTTGATGACATGGAGCATCTCGCCATTGCCTGCATCCCAGTTCACGGTCGAGCCGTACCACATGCTGTAGTGGCCATCGCTGTTGCGCACCACCCAAGGGTATGAAAGGCTGACAGGGTCCTCGGTATCCGATGACATGAAGGGAGTGGCGCTGTCCAGGCTCAACGTGAGATCGGGGTTCACGACCAGTCGCCCCACATCGCCGCGCCAGTGGCCCTCGGCGGGCGCCTGCCACCCCATGAACAGCATGTACTGCCTGCCGTCCGCCTCGTAGCAGTTGCCGATGCTGATGCCATCCGCGTAGAAGCTGCCAGCAGAGCCATGCGTCATGAACGGCTCATGGTGCTCGCGCACCACCACGCGCTTGACCACGTCGATGTCCACGGCCCCGACCGACGAGCGGTTGTTGGCGTCCCGGCCACTGAAGAAGACACGGTAGATGTCGCCTTCCATGTGAACAGGAAGGGGGTTGGCGGCATGGCTCAGCAACTTGGGATGCCGCCCATGATCCGGCGGCTGGTACAACTGCCCCAGCTTGTGCCAATGCCCACTCATAGCTTTCTCAACCGGGTGCTGGGCACTTGGGCACGCTCGGTGGCGGTACCAATGTAGACGCCTTCCGGCTCGGCATCGGCCAGCAGCAGGGTGCCCGCGCCCAGCACGCACTTGTCTCCGATCTTGATGTGGTCCCGCAGCGTGGCGTTCACACCGATGAAGCACTGCTCGCCGATCTCCACGCCACCAGACACCACGACATGGGAGGCGATGAAGGTGTGGTCCTTGATCACCGAGTGGTGGCCGATGTGGTTGCCGCTCCACAAGGTGATGTTGCTGCCCAGCTTGACGAAGGGCTGAATGGTGTTGTCTTCGAAGATGAAGCAGTTGTCACCGATGGCACCTTGGTTCAGAACCGACGCGCGTGAGCTGATGTAGTTGGTGAGCCGGTATCCCAGGGCCTTGGCGGCCAGGTACTTCTCCTTGCGGATGGCGTTGAGCTTGGAGTAGCTCAGGGCCACGAAGAAGTCGTACTGATCCGGAGGGTAAAGGGCCGCAACGTTCTCGAAGGGCACGACGGGCAGCTCACAGAACGTGGTGTCCTGGATGTAGGCGGCATCCACCGTGAAGGCCACGACCTCGTGGTCGGAGTCCGTGCTGAAGTAGTAGTGCGCGAGTTGCGCGATGTCGCCGGAGCCAAAAATCACAAGTGGTTTTTTCATGGCGTCTTCCTGACCAGGATGGTGAACTCATACAGCCCGTAATCGTGCAGCAATGCGACCTGTCTGGCGTAGCGTCGCTTGCACAGATCGAACAGCTGGCATGGGTCGGCGTAGTAGAGGTAGTCGCGCTTCTTGTCCTCGTCCGAATACGAGGTCAGGCAGTTGAACGAGAAGCCCAGCTTGCTGGTGCGGTCCAGCACGTCCAGCGTGCTTTGCAGATAGTCATACCATTCGGCGTCCGTGCGCCCCAGGCGCACATTGAAGATGCCGCTGGCCACGCCGTAGTCGGCCACCTGGTCAGGCTCGGCCGCGGTGATGAAGCGGGCCTGGCTGAGGCCAGCATGGCGCTGGCCCGCCGCCTGGATCATGTCGGGCGAGACATCCACCCCCAGGTAGCTGCAGGACGGGTGCCTGTCCTGGAGGTGCTCCAGCAAGGCACCGTAGCCGCATCCCAGGTCGTTCAAGGAGAAGCTGCCTGAGGCAGGCAGTATCTTGCTCAGTTGCTCGAAGCGCAGCACCTGGCTTTCCGTGCCGTTCCAGTCCACGCCACGCGGCGTCTCGCCGTGCTGGGCCAGCTTGTCGGTGTAGTAGGTCGCCACCTCGGACAGGATGGCCGTGTTGGCGTCTTGGTTCATTGAAGGCTCCCGGGCATCTCAGTACTTCTTCTTGTCGCGCGTGGACAGGTATTGCTCGATGGACAGCGGCTCCTGGTAGTTCAGGCCCAGGATGTCCCGCTCGGCCACGCTCAACTGCTCTGCATCGATGTTGCCGGCGATCTTGATCTGCTGTTTGAAGTAGGGGATGGTGTAGACATGGTTGACCGCACGCCGCTCCTTGGCACTGCGGTTGAAGCCACCGCTGTGAAAGAGCATGCAGTCCAGCAGGATGTATTGCCCGGCCTTGGCCTCGACTTGCAGGGCATGGCGCCTGATGTAGGACTCGGAGGGGGCGTTCGCAGCTTTGTGCGATGCGGGCAGCACGAAGGTGGCGCCGTTCTCCAGGGTGAAGTCATCCACGCAGAACAGGGCGTTGATCGCCAGCGGGCTGCTGCAGACGTAGTGCTGGTAAGGCAGATCCCGGTGCCAGGCACCTTGGTTGTAGGTTTCGCCAGGAGGGTTGATCACACCGTTCTGCTGATTGAGGATGAACTTGCCCACAATCAGCTTGCCCAACACCGCCAGCAGATTCTGGTTGGTGGCCAGGCGCAAGAACACGGGGTCACCATGCGTCATCGGCGCGCGGACCGTGTGGAACTCATTGGCGCTTCGCAGGCGCGCTTCGCCCCATCTCTGCACGTAGTCGGCACGCGTGCGCTCGAAAGCGTCGGACAGCTGAGACAACTCAGCTGCGGAAAGCCCCGAATCGACAAGGGCGTAGCCAAGTCGCCTGACCTGCTCCGCCACCTCTTCCAGTTCGGATTCGGGCTTGTCCTGCAGGAGCAGGCCGTAGGTGGCCTCGGGAATGGGGCTGGGGGTGCTTGTCATGTGCCTAC
>CALAKR010000042.1 GCA_937923225.1 uncultured Aquabacterium sp.
GGCAAGTCCACGCTGTGCAACCTGATCTTCGGCGTCTACCAGCCTGACGAAGGCGTGATGACACTGGATGGCCAGCCGTACAAGCCCACCGGTCCGGCCGATGCGCTGGCCCGGCGCGTGGCCATGGTGCACCAGCATTTCAGCCTGGTGCCGGATCTGAGCGTGGTCGACAACCTGCTGCTGGGCCAGTCACGCGGTGTGCTCAAGCGCGGTGAATGCGCCGATCGCATCGCGGATCTCTCGCGCCGCTTCGGTTTGGTGCTGGATCCGCGTGCGCGCATCCAGGATCTGTCCGTGGGTGAGCGCCAGCGCGTGGAGATCGTCAAGTGCCTGAGGCGCGAGCCGCGCCTGCTGGTGCTGGACGAGCCCACCGCCGTGCTGCTGCCCGACGAGATCGCCGCGCTGCTGGGCGTGTGCCGCCGCGTGGCCGATGAAGGCTGTGGCGTGATGTTGGTGACGCACAAGCTGGCCGAGATCCGCCAGGTGGCCGAGCGCGCGACGGTGCTGCGTGGTGGTCGTGTGGCCGCGCGCTCGGAACAACCTGCGCAGGAGCTGGACGAGTTGGTGCGCGCGATGATCCAGCGGGATCTTGCGCCGACGACTTCTGGCGATGCCGCAACGGTTGCAGAGATGGCATCGGACGCGTCACCCGAGTTACAAACCACCGTCCCCGGCGTCGATGCCATCCGCTCCGGCCGGGTGCCCGAACCCGCCCTGATGGCCGACGGCCTCGGCGTGGTCGATGCCGACGGCGTCAAGCGCCTGGACCGCTTCACCCTGATCGTGCGCCCTGGCGAGATCGTCGCCGTGGCCGGTGTCGAGGGCAACGGCCAAAGCGAGCTGGCCGCCGTGCTATCGGGCATGCGCCCGGCAAGCGAAGGCCGCTTCTTCATCAACGGCCAGGAGATGACGGGCCGCGCCCCACGCGACATCACACGCGCCGGCGCGGGCATCGTGCCGGAAGACCGCCACGCCGTGGGTTGCATCAACGGCCTGCCCGTGGCCGAGAACCTCTTCCTTGACCGCCTGCAGCGCTTCAAGCGCTGGGGCCTGCTGGACCGCCGCGCGATGCGCGAGCAGGCCCTCGACCTGATGCAGCGCTTCGATGTGCGCGCCGCCAGCCCCGAGGTGAGCTTTGGTGGCCTGTCTGGCGGGAACCAGCAGAAGGCCGTGCTGGCGCGTGAACTCACGCTCGATGGTTTGAAATTCCTGCTGGCCGCGCAGCCCACGCGCGGGCTGGATGTCGGCGCGGTGGAAGCCGTCTATGGCCACATCCGCCAGGCCTGCGACAAAGGCGTGGGCGTGCTGCTGATCTCATCAGAACTGGACGAACTCATCCGCGTGGCCGACCGCGTGGTGGTGCTGTACAGAGGCCGCGTCATGGGCGAATGCCCAGCCGAGCCCGCGCAGCGCGACCGCATCGGCGCCTGGATGGCGGGACACGAAGCATGAACACACTGACACTTCCATCAAGCAAGCCGCGCTGGCTGGCCGCGATCAGCACGCGCCCCGCGCTGTGGGTGTCGTTGGCGGCCGTGATCTGCTCGCTGCTGGTAGGCCTGCTGCTGGTGCGCCTGCTGGGTGTGCCGGTGGCCGATGCGGCCCTGGCCTTCGCTGATGGCGCCTGGGGCTCGCCCTATGCCTTCGCAGCGTCCATCAACCGCAGCCTGGTGTTCGCGCTGGTGGGCATCGGCTTCGTGCTGGCGCAGCGTGCCAACCTGACCAACGTGGGGGGCGAAGGCCAGATTGCGGTGGGCGGCATCGCCGCCACGGCCGTGGCCTTGTATGGCAACGTGCAGGATCTGCCGCTGGGCCTGGGCTTCGTGCTGCCCATGCTGGCGGCCGCACTGGCCGGTGGCCTGTGGGGTGCGCTGGCCGGCGTGCTCAAGGCCAAGGCCGGCACCAACGAGGTGATCGCCACCTTGCTGCTGTCCTTCATCGCGGTGTGGATGGTCTACGGCAGCGTGCAATCTGAAGCGCTGCTGCGCCAGCCGATGACCAGCTCCAACACCTTGCCCGAATCACTGGAGATTCCGGAGTTGACCAGGCTGCCATTGCTCACGGGCGACTACAGCATGCCGCTGCATCTGGGCCTGCCCATCGGCCTGGTGCCGGTGGTGGTGGTGGCCCTGGTGCTGAACAAGACGGTGCTGGGCCTGCGTTTGCGCGCAGTAGGTCTGAATGCCGTGGCCGCGAAGCGAGCAGGCATCGCCGTGGGCAGCACCGTGGTGGGCGCCCTGTTCGCGGCTGGCGTGTTCGGTGGCTTGGCCGGCGCCTGCATGCTGCAGGGTGAGCAGTACTCGCTCAAGGCGGGCTTTTCATCGGGCTATGGTTTCGATGGCCTGGTGGTGGGGCTGCTCGCACGCGGCTCTGTCACGGGCGTGATCGCAGGCTCGCTGCTGTTCGGCTTCCTGCGCTCGGGCGGCATCAACATGGAGATGGTGGCCGGTGTGCCCACCGCCCTGGTCGTCGTGATCCAGGGCCTGATCATCGTGGTGCTGGCCGGCGCAGCCCTGGCGATGGACCGCAACAAGGAGACCGAGCGATGAGCGAATGGGGCATGGGCTGGGAAATGGCGGCCGTGTTCGCCGGCTCCACCATCCGGCTGGCGGCGCCGTTGCTGCTGTCGGCCACGGGCGAGCTGGTCAGCGAACGTGCCGGCGTGCTCAACATGAGTGTGGAAGGCATGATGCTCACGGGCGCCTTCGCGGGCGCGGTGGGCTCGTGGGCCACGGGCTCGCCCGCGATGGGCCTGCTGATCGGCGTGCTGGCCGTGCTGCCGGTGGCGCTGCTGCAGGCGGTGCTGAGCATCACCCTGCGCGCCAACCAGATCGTCACCGGCGTGGGCATCAACATCCTGGTGCTGGGCGCCACCACGCTGGCCTACCGCGAGCTGTTCGGTGGCCGCTCGCGCACCGAGATCCCGGGCCTTGCCAAGTGGGCCCCGCCCGGGCTGGCCGACATCCCGCTGCTGGGCGAGCACGTGTTCCACCAGACCTGGCTGCTGTACGCAGGCCTGGTGATCG
>CALAKR010000043.1 GCA_937923225.1 uncultured Aquabacterium sp.
AACTGGGCCAGCCCCACACCCTGCGCTTCCAGCGCGAGGTCGAGACCCACATCTACAACACCATGCCGCACCGCCTCACCCGCGAGATGCAGCGCCATCCGCCCACCTGCCCCATCGCCTTCATCGGCGGCACCCGCTCGCGTGAACTGCGGCGTGTGGGGCTGGGCGGCATCCACCGTGTCGTCGGCCCGCGCCTGTCGTGGATCCAGGGCAGCCACCTCTATCCTTTCGAGCGCCCCGACGAAACCGCCCAGACCGTGTTGCACTGGCTGCGACAATTCAGCGACAACAGCTGCGACAGCCACAACAGCGACAAACCCGGTCAGGCCCCGCACCCGCCCGAGCCCCACTGACACTGAGCCACCGCCCCACCCTCGCCGCACCGTGGACGACGCCACCGCCCCCACCTCCGACGACACGCCCATCCCCTTCGTCACCGTGACCAACTGGTCGCGGGCCGCGGCGCTGTGCGGCTTCAACATCGCCCCGCTGCTGCGCGAGGTCGGCATCGACACCGACCAGCTCGACCCGGAAGCCTCGGTGATCAGCGTGCAGGCCATGCGCGTGCTCATGGACCGCTGCGTCGAAAGCACCCGCCAGCATGCCCCCCACCAGCACTTCCCCATCGTGCTGGGCGACACCTTCGCCTTCGACTACCTGTCGGACCTGGAAACCTTCATCACCACCAGCCCCACCCTGCGCGAGGCCATGCCGGCCCTGCACTGGCTGCGGCCCCTGCTCAACCCCTTCATCCGCTGGGACCTGCAGGAACACGGCGACCGGGCCCGGCTGCACATGGATTTCCACCACGCCGAGGCCTACCCCGTCACCACCTGGGCCTTCGCCGAATCCATCTTCGTCACCCTGTGCAAGTTCACCCGGCAGATGGTCGGCGCGCCGCTGTGGCAGGGCGAGCTCACCCTGCGCCATCCGCCCGAGGTGGGCAGCGAGCACCTGGCCGCCGCCGTCGGCCTGCCCGTGCGCTTCAACCAGCCCGTCAATGCGCTGTGGTTCGACCGCGCCCTGCTGGACCACCCCCTGCGCGGCGCGCTGCCCTCCCTGCACGAAACCGCCGCGCGCCGCGTGGCGCAGCAACTGGCCCAGAAAGAGCCCGGAGGCACCACACCCGCGGGTGACGCCACCAGCCTCTCCGCCCAGATCGACACCCTGCTGCGCCAGCAGCCCACCCTGCTCGGCCAGGGCCTGGACACCCTGGCCAGCGCCCTCGGCCTGCACAGCCGCACCCTGCAGCGCCGCCTGCGCGACGACGACGCCAGCCACTCGTCCATCGTGGCCCGCGTGCGCCACGACCTGGCCCGCCAGTGGCTGGCCGACCCCGCCCTGAGCATCGAGGACATCAGCGAGCGCCTGGGCTTCACCGACCGCCGCAGCTTCACCCAGGCCTTCAACAAATGGCAGGGCCAATCCCCCAGCGACTACCGACGCCAGGGAAATCACTGACGGCACTCTGTCGCGATTTCTTCCGCGCTGTCGTACAGCTGCATTGCGGCGCAACGCCCGGCTCCCTAAAGTACGGAACATGAGCCGTCAACCTGCCCACCCCATCCCCGACATCGTGCCGCGCGAGCGCCTGGACTTCGGCCTGGAGGGCGACATCCCGCGCCACTGGCTGGGCGGCGACGCCTTCAAGACGCGCCTGTTCGATGCGATGTCCACGCTCTTTCCCGTCGGCGAGCGCTTCTTCATCACCTGTGTTCGCGATTACAAAGACCAGGTCACCGACCCGGCCCTGCGCGCCCACATCAAGGATTTCACCCGCCAGGAAGGCCAGCACGGCATCGTCCACACGAAGTACAACGACCGCCTCACCGCCCAGGGCGTGCGCGTCGACGTGATCCTCAAGGGCCAGGAATGGCGCCTCTTCGGCATCCTGCGCAAGCACCTCTCGCGCGAGTTCACGCTGGGGGTCACCGCCGCGGCCGAGCACATCACCGCCATCATGGCCGACGCCTTCGTCGAGCGCCCCGACATCCTCGAAGGCGCCGACGACCGCATCCGCGCCGTCTACGTCTGGCACGCCATGGAAGAGATGGAGCACAAGTCCGTCGCCTACGACGTGCTCACCAAGGTGGCCAAAGCCAGCTACCGCACCCGCGTGCTCTCGATGCTGCTGGTCACCTTCCTGTTCCCCGTCAATGTGTTCCGCATCATGGCGCACATGCTCAAGGTCGATGGCTACACCCGCTGGGAACGCACCAAGCTGTGGGCCAAGGGCCTGTGGTGGCTCTACAAGCCCGGCGGCGTCTTCCTGCCGCTGGCCGGCCGCTACTTCGCCTACCTCAAGCCCAGCTTCCACCCCTGGGACGATCCGGTCGTGCCCAGCTACGCCAGCTGGCTGCGCCTGATGGACCAGCACCCGCCCGTGGCCGCCAGCAACCTGCTCACGGCCGAGCTGGTCGCCCAGCAGCAGCGCTGAGCGCCCGGAAAGCTCGCAGCGCCTTGCCAAGGCGCTGCCAACCAGTGCTCTGTCAACACAAGCGAGCACATCCAGCCATCCGGCCACAAAAAAGCCCAG
>CALAKR010000044.1 GCA_937923225.1 uncultured Aquabacterium sp.
GCCGTGGCCGACAACGCCACGCCCGAGGGCCGCTCCAAGAACCGCCGTGTCGAAGTGACCCTGTTCGTGGCCAATGCCAGCGGACAGGCCGCCTCCCTCAGGGGTGCACCACCCGCCGCCGAGCAAACGCCGCAGCAACCTCAAGCGGGCCAGTGAACGATCATGAAAAAATTCCTGTCCTTCCTCGTGCATCCCGTGCTGCTGGCCGTGCTGGGCGTGCTGGCGCTCTCGGCCCTGGTGTGGTGGGTCGGCCCGCTGATCGGCTTCGGCGAGAGCAAACCCTTCGAGCCCACGTGGGTGCGCCTGACCATCATCGGTGTGCTCTTCGGCATCCTGATCCTGAGCCTCGTCCTCAAGGCCATTCGCCGCAAGCGCGCCAACGCAGCCCTGCTCGAAGGCATGGCCAAGGGCCCCAGCGCTTCTGACAAAGAAGCCGCCACACTGGGCGACCGCTTCAACCAGGCCGTCAAGGTGCTGCAGGAATCGGGCGGCGGCAAGCGCTCGGTGTTCCAGCGCGGCCAGTTCCTGTACGAGCTGCCCTGGTACATCTTCAGCGGCGCGCCCGGCTCGGGCAAGACCACGGCCCTGCTCAACGCGGGCCTGACCTTCCCGCTGGCCGAGAAGCTGGGTCAGGCCAGCGTGCGTGGCGTGGGCGGCACCCGCAACTGTGACTGGTGGTTCACCGACGAAGCCGTGCTGATCGACACGGCCGGCCGCTACACCCTGCAGGAATCCGACAGTGCGGTCGACGCCTCGGCCTGGGACACCTTCCTGTCCCTGCTCAAGAAGACCCGCCCGCGCCGCCCGCTCAACGGCGTGCTGCTCACCGTCAACGTGCAGGACCTGCTGCAGCAAACCCCAGCCGACCGCAAGGAGCACGCCGCCAAGCTGCGCGCCCGCATCCAGGAGCTGCACACCAAGCTGGGCATCCGCCCGCCCGTGTACGTGCTGCTCACCAAGACCGACCTGATCGCCGGCTTCAACGAAAGCTTCGGCGCCATGGGCAAGGAAGAGCGCGACCAGGTCTGGGGCTTCACCTTCCCCTACGACCCGCGCGGTGAGGCCGACACCCTGCGCGAGTTCCAGTCGGAATACGCCGCGTTGGAAAAGCGCATCCGCGAACGCCTGGTCGAGCGCATGGAGGCCGAGAACGACGTGCTGCGCCGCGCCGCCATCTTCGCCTTCCCGCAGCAGTTTTCCGGCCTCAAGGGCCTGCTGGGCGGCTTCCTGGAACAGGTCTTCGGCGGCGGTGGCTCGCTCGAAGAAAAACCCATCCTGCGCGGCGTGTACTTCACCAGCGGCACCCAGGAGGGCACGCCCATCGACCGCGTGCTGGGTACCCTGGCACGTACCTTCGGTGTCGAACGCCGCCTGAACGCCCCTGCCGGTGCACGCGGGAAGAGCTTCTTCCTGCACCGCCTGCTCAAGGAAGTCGTGTTCCAGGAACAAGGCCTGGTCGGCGAGAACCGCGCCGTCGAGGTGCGCCGCCGCCGCATCAAGCTGGCGGGCGTCGCTGCACTGGGCCTGCTCAGCGTGGTGCTGATCGCCGGCTGGAGCGTGAGCTACGTGCGCAACAAGGGCTATGTGGCCGAGGTCGAAGCCCGCCTGCCTGATCTGCAGAAGAAGGTCGATGGCCTGCCGCCGGCCACCAACAGCGATGTCACGCCCCTGCCCGACGTGCTGGGCGCCGTGCGCAACGCCGCCGTGCCCGCCGAGTTCGGGCTCGACAACGTGCCGCTGAGCTACGGCTTCGGCCTGTTCCAGGGCGACAAGCTCGACGCCGCCGCGCAGATCAGCTACCACCGCCTGCTGGACCACGCCATGATGCCGCGCGTGGCCCGACGCCTGGAAGAGCGCCTGCGCGCCGTCAACCAGAGCAACCTGGAGCTGGCCTACGAGGCGCTCAAAGGCTACCTGATGCTCTACACGCCCGAGAAGTTCGACCCGGCCGCCATCAAGGCCTGGATCACGCTCGACTGGGACGTGAACCTGCAACGCAGCCTGACGCCCGAGCAGCGCGCCGCCCTCGACAAGGACCTGGACGACATGCTCTCGCGCGGCGCGCCGCAGCCCAATGTGCCGCTGGACAAGAACCTCGTGGCCAACGTGCGCGAGATGCTGATCGCCTACCCGCTGGAGTACCGCGTGTTCAGCCGTCTGAAGCGCCAGCAACTGGGCGCCGATCTGGCCGAGTTCTCGGTGGCTTCGGCCGGCGGCCCCAACGCCTCGCAGGTGTTCACCCGCGCCAGCACGCAACCGCTGACCAAGGGCATCCCGGGCCTGTTCACGCGCGATGGCTATCACAAGGCCTTCAAGGATGCCGTGGGCGATGTGGTCGATCAGCTCGCCAGCGAAGAGGAATGGGTGCTGGGCACCAAGTCCTCCGGCCTGGCCTCGCTGAAGGACAAGGCCCTGGGCGGCCAGCAGTCCAGCGAGATGGCCCAGCGCGTGCGCCGCCTCTACCTGGAGGAGTACATCAAGGTGTGGGATGCCTACCTGGCCGACGTGCAGCTGGTCAAGCTGGGTGGCCTGGACCGCAGCCTGCAGGTGGCCCGCGTGCTATCGGCCCCTGACTCGCCGCTGGCCTCCTACCTGCGCGGCGTGGCCCGCGAGACCAAGCTGGTGCTGCCCAAGGAAGAAGCCAAGGAGAAAGCCGGCTCGGACACGGCCATGGGCAAGCTGGACCAGCGCACCGAGAAGGCCCGCCGCGAGATGGAGGCCCTGGGCATGGGCGAGCCCGCGCCCACCAGCGGCAGCGCCGCCCCGATCGAGCAGATCGTGGACGACCACTTCGCCTACATCCACCGCATGGTCGAGGGCACGCCGCCCCCGCTCGATGAGGTGCTCAAGATGTTCAACGAGGTCTACGTGCAGCTGGCTGCCGTCGATGCGGCGCAGAAGACCAAGACCCCGCCGCCCCCGGGTGGTGGCGCCGCCGCCAAGGCCGCCGCGGCCCAGCAGCCCGAGCCCATCAAGTCGATGCTGGAGCAGCTGGCCGATGCCGGCGCCTCGCAGAGCCGCGTGGCCGAGCGCCAGGGCCTGACGGCCGAGCTCAAGCCCATCACGGACTTCTGCCAGCGCGCCATCGCCGGCCGCTACCCCTTCTCGCCCGGCTCCAAGGCCGATGCGCTGCCCGATGACTTCTCGCAGATGTTCGGCGTGGGCGGCCTGATGGACGACTTCTACCAGCGCCGTCTGGTCACCGTGGTCGACACCGGCAGCAACCCCTGGAGCTTCAAGCCCCTGCCCGACGGCACCAAGCCGCCGGGTGGTGCCGCGCTGGCCGACTTCCAGCGCGCCGCCCGCATCCGCGACG
>CALAKR010000045.1 GCA_937923225.1 uncultured Aquabacterium sp.
GAATCGGGCTCGACCGCGCTGTGGATGAGCCGCCACCGCATTCACGTGCCGATCTTCGCGCTGACGGCGCAGCCGACCTCGCTGCGCAAGATGGCGCTGTACCGCAACGTGCAGCCGCTGCTGGTGCCCAGCGTGACCGACCGCGACGAGGCCCTGCACCAAGCCGAGCTGATTCTGGTGGAGCGCGGTGTGCTGCGCCCGGGCGACACCTACGCCATCACCTGCGGCGAGCCCATGGGCTACCCTGGTGGCACCAACATGCTCAAGGTGTGCGAGGTGATGGCCTGAAAGATGACAGTGGGGTGAGCCGATTGGCAATCCCATAAACCGTCAAACGCGCCCCTCACCTGAGGGGTGTGCTATTTTCACGCTGTATCAGTCGTGTCAAAATTTTTCCATAGCGAAACCGCGTGGAAACCCTGAGCATTTTCGGAGCCCGCGTCGCTTCTCAGCAGTTTGCAGGGTGGTGCGATGTTGTTGACTTCGTCGTTGTTGAGTCGGGATGCCGACATGTTGGCGGACGATGCCCTGTCTGACATGCCTGCGTTCACGTTGCCGGGCCTGGGCGCCAACACCCTGCCGTTCGTGGTGAGGTTGGTGCGCAACGAGGCCTACCTGCAGCAGGTGTGTGCCTTGCGCGCGGAGGCCTATGGGCGCCGCATGCCGGCGTTCGGAGAGTCGCTGCAACGCCCCGAGCCCGCCGACCGCGCTCCGGGCACTGCCATCCTGATGGCGCAGGACAAATCCAGCGGCGCGGTGGTGGGCACCATGCGCATCCACTCCAACCTGTTTGAGACGCTGCCGATCGAGGGGGCCTTCAAGTTCCCGAAGTCGATGCGGGGCCAGTTGCTGGTGGAGTTGTGCCGCTTCTCGATCCAGCCCGGTTACAACAACACGGCGGTGCGGCTGGCGCTGTTCAAAGCCATGTACCTGTACTGCTATGCACACCAGGTGCAGCACATCTGGGTGGCGGCGCGCCGCCCGCTGGACAGGATCTACAAATCCCTGGGCTTCACCTCGCCGCAGGCCGAGGATGTGTGGGTGCCACTGAGCTACGCGGACAACATCCCGCACTCGATCCTGAGCTTCGACGTGCTGGCCGCCGAGCGCCTGTGGCATGACATCCGCCACCCGCTTTACACCTTCATGGTGCGCACCTACCACCCGGACATCCAGGTGTTTTCGGGGGGCAGCCCCTGGGGCGGTGTGCCGGCGCCGCGTTGAGTGGCGGGATGCCGGTAGCCCCCAGACGATCAGGCTGAGAAGGCCGCGCGGCCAGCCCGCAGATGGCGGGTCAGCACATTGGTGAGCTGGGCGTCGTGGAAGGGCTTGGGCAGGTGGGCGTCCATGCCGGCGTGAAGACAGCGCTCGCTGTCCTCGGCCATGGCGCTGGCCGTGAGTGCCACCACCGGCAGGCGGGGCAGGTGCTGATCACGCTCATGCTGGCGCAGGCGGCGGGTGGCCTCGAAGCCGTCCATGCGGGGCATCTGGCAGTCCATCAGGACCAGGTCGGGGCGGCGCCCGTCCGGGGCGGTGAGGCGCTCCAGCGCCTCCTGGCCGTCGCGCACCTGCTCGACCGTCAGGCCCATGCGGCGCAGCTGGGTCTCCACGATCAGGGCGTTGACGTCGTTGTCCTCGGCCAGCAGCACGTGGCCCTGCAGGCGCAGGGGCAGCTCGTCGTCGGGCAGCATCGGGCGCGACAGCGCCCAGGCGGGCACCGAGGCCTCGGCCGGTGCCTCGACCGCGGGCAGGGGGACGCTGAATTCGAAGGTCGAGCCATGGCCCATGCGGCTGCTGCAGGTGATGTCGCCCCCCATGGCGCGGCTGATCTCGCGGGAGATGGTCAGGCCCAGGCCGGTGCCGCCGACCGCATTGCCCACGGCTGCGTCGGCCTGGCGGTAGGGGTCGAAGATGCGCTCCTGGTCGTCGGCCGAAATGCCGATGCCAGAGTCGATCACCTGGATCACGATGTGCCCGTCGGTGTTGCGCCGCTGGGCGCGCACCTCGATGCGGCCCTTCTCGGTGAACTTGATGGCGTTGCCGACCAGGTTGAGCAGCACCTGCCGCACCTTGGCCGCATCGCCGCTGACCCAGCAGGGCTTGGGCAGCTGGATGTGGTCGTACAGGATCAGGCCCTTGTTCTCGGCGGAGACGCCGGTCAGGCTGATCACGTCCTCGAGCAGTGCGTCCAGGTCGAAAGGGCGGCGCTCGATGTTGAGGTGGCCGGCCTCGATGCGCGAGAAGTCGAGGATGTGGTTGATGATGGTGAGCAGATGCTCGCCCGAGCGCTGCACCAAGCCCAACTGCTTGCGGTGGCCGAGGTCGGGCACGCTGTCGAGCAGCATGCGCGTGAGCCCCAGGATGCCGTGCAGCGGGGTGCGCAGCTCATGGCTCATGGTGGCCACGAACTGGCTCTTGATCAGGTTCTGGCGCTCGGCGTCATCGAGCGCGGCGTCCTTGTCGGCCACGATGCGGTCGATCAGGAAGCGGTGCCACAGCATCTCCAGCACAGTGCGCTGGGCGCGGCGCGCCACGATCAGCAGACTGGCGATGAAGACCAGCATGGCCACCCCGATGTACATGCCGAAGGCATCACCACGCCATAGCAGGTGGATGGCCATGGGCGCGATCATGGGCAGGCAGTAGGCTGCATTGGCCTGCCAGTTGGCGTGCAGGGTGAAGGTGGCCACCGAGGCCACGCCCATCAGGCTGGCGCCGATGACGACGATGGTCTGCTCGTCATGCGCGGGCAGCAGCATCAGGCCGGCCAGGCCCCAGCAGAGGCCGTCGAGCAGGATCAGGCCCAGGGCCCAGCGGTGCCAGCGGGCGTTGGGCTGGGCCTTGCGGCCCAGGAACATCTGCTCCTGCACGACCCGGGGGAGGGCGGTGATGATCTTCAGGGCCAGCCAGGTGTGGGCCAGCTGGGCCTCGACATGGCGCGAAGCGTACATGGCCAGCAGCACGGCAAAGCCCGTGGCCAGCAAGGTGGCGGCGGCGGTGTGACCGAACAGCATCCGCAACTGTTCGGCTCGAATCTGCCGCCTGACGAGGGCGTCGGCAGGCGGGTAAGACCCGGAGGCGGATGAATGGCTCATAGCGTGATGGTTCACCACGGACGAAGTCGGGCCCAGAAAAAGCCAGGGCCTGTCGGATTGTGTCGCCAGACGCGTGACATTCTCCACAAGAAATGGGGGCCGTTGGGG
>CALAKR010000046.1 GCA_937923225.1 uncultured Aquabacterium sp.
GAACCGCCGCCAGAACCGCCCCAACTGCCACCGCTGCTGCCGGCGCGGGACGAACACTGCTGGTACTCAAGGCTGGCCGCGCCATAGGTGTCCCGCACGCGCCCGCACTCATCACTGCTGCAGCGGGCCAGCATGATCACCACGATGATGACCACCAGCACCCACACCCAGCCCTGTCCGCCAAAGGACAAGTTGTATCCCGTACCCGCGTCGCGCCTGAAGGCCGCCGCCTTCGCGGCCTGGATGCCGAACGCCTTCATCACCACCGCCGCATCGATCGCACGCCCGGCCGACCAGGTGACCTCGCTGCCGGTCTGTTCGCGGTTGAGCTGATGCGTGCCGTAGGAGCCCGTGCCCACGTAGTCGGTGTTCAAGGTGCGCTGGTCACGCCGCACCTTCCAGTAGAACTCGCCGATCACATAGGTGGTCTTGGCGGTGTAGGTGTACTTCTTGCGGTAGGTCACGCCCTTGAAGGCCGCCGTGGCCGCACGGGTGGAGGGCACGCCTGTCACCGGGCGCACCACGCTCCAGCCATCCTCGGCATCCACCAGGAAGGCAAAACCGCTTTGCTGGTTGTAGAGCAGGTACTCGCGCCAGAAGGTCTGCTCGTCCTCGCTGCTGGCGGGCTCGTCGCAACGCTCCTGGTAGCCGACCACCTGCCAGTCGTCGGCATAACCCGAGCCCTCGGCATCGAGCCGGCCGGTACGCCCCATGGGAATCAAGGGCTCCAGCCCGTTGTCCTGCGCGTAGTAGCCCAGGCCGGCGCCCGCATCCTTCTTGGAGATGTCGACCACCGACTTGCATGAGGGGCAGGCGATGGACAGACTCTGCCCCAGCCGTGGGGCGAGCGGTGTACCGCAGTTCGGGCATTCGATGCCGCTGCTCTTGACCTTGGCCTCCGATGGCCCTTCGCGCAGGCCGCTGAGCAACAGATCGGGCAAAGCCACGGCGCGGCCCACGAAGCGCCTGGGCGGCGTCTCGCTGTCGTCGATCGACAGCACCTGGCCCTGCGTGTCGCGCAACTCAAGCACGGTGTGCGCTTGCTTGAAATCCGGCACGAAGGCCAGCTCGCCCTCAGCCGCCTGCACACGAGCGGTGACGACCGAGGCCACCACCCAAGGGGCCTGGTCGATGAACACGGCCTGCCCCGGCGCCACACGTACCCAGTGCTCAGGCAAAGCGCTACGCGCCGGCTGCTCGAAGGCGAAAACGTGCTGCCCGTTGTCCTCGCTCAGCCAGCCCGAGCGGCCGTTGTCGAACAGCGCATGCCACTCGTTCCAGACACCCTCGTCGTAGGCCATCTGCACGCGGCCCACCAGCGTGAAAGGCTCGCCCTGGTAGCGGCCGGCCACACCCAACTGCAGCGGGCTGTGGTCATCGAACAGATCGGCCACCTGGCCGATGCGCCGCAGTGTGTCGCCATCGCGCAGCAAGGTGCTGCGGCAATAACTGCACACGGCCATGGGTGAATCGGCCGAGCGGAACTCGACCGGCGCACCACAAAAGGAACACAGCGCGCGCCAGGCGCGCTGCGGCGTCGGATCAACCATGGGCGGAAAGCGCTCAGACCAGCTTCTTGAGCAGCTCGGCCTTCTTGGCGCTGAACTCGTCGTCGGTCAGGATGCCCTTGGCCTTCAAGTCGGCCAGCTTTTCCAGGGTGGACATGACCTCGTCAGGGCGCAAGGGCACCACGGCCGGCGCGGCGGCAGCCCCCGGCACAGGAACCGCCCCTTGCAGACCCTGCTGCAGCGACTGAGCCATGGTCTGCCCAAGCGCCAACCCGGCACCCAGCCCGGCGGCATCGCCCGCGACCGAACCGCCCGAGCCACCGCCCGCGGCCAGCGCCGGCAGCGATTGCGCCGTCTGGTACTGCACGAACTTGCCCATGTCGTTGCCGACCATGCCCATGCCGATGCGCTGGTCCAGGATCTTCTGCAGCTCTTCGGGCAGGGAGATGTTCTGCACCGTCACGCCTTCCAGGCGCAGGCCGATGGCATCGAAGGCCGGGGCAGTGGCCACCTGGAGCGCCTTGGCGAAGGCCACCTGGTTGGCCGCCAGATCCAGGAAGGGCACGCCGCTTTGCGCCACGGCATCGCTGATGTGCTGCAGCATCAGGCCACGCAACTGGCCATCGAGATCGGCCATGGTGTAGGCCTCGCGCGTGCCGGACACCTCGGTGTGGAACTTGCGCGGATCGACCAGGCGCAGGCTGTAGTTGCCGAAGGCGCGCAGGCGCACCGCGCCGAAATCCTTGTCGCGCAGGGTGATGGGCTGCGCCGTGCCCCAGCGCATGTCCAACTGCTGGCGCGTGCTGAAGAAATACACATCGCTCTTGAAGGGCGAGGCGAAGAGCTTGTCCCAGTTTTTCAGGTTGGTGAGCACCGGCAGCGTCTGCGTGCTCAGCTTGTGCGTGCCCGGGCCGAACAGGTCGGCCACCTGGCCTTCGTTGACAAACAGCGCCATCTGCGACTCACGCACCACCAGGGTCGCGCCGTTCTGGATTTCACGGTCCTGGAACGGATAGCGCCAAGCCAGCACGCCATCGGTGGATTCCGTCCACTCGATGACGTCGATGAACTGCTTCTTGATGAAATCCATCAGGGCCATGCCGCTGCTCCTCCCGTATGCGCCCTTTGTTGTTCAGGGCTCGTTATGACAAGGGTGGATCTTTGCACAAAACGACACCCTTTCCCACACAGCTTTACGTGGGAACGACACGTCCTTGACATGCCGAACCAACACTGAAGTGGCACTCACGAAAGGAGTTGTACATGACCTTCCAACACAAGACAAAGTCCCTGCCCCTTCAACGCACCCTGGGCGCCATGGCCGCCGCCATCACCACCACCCTCATGGCGGCGGGCAGCGCCCACGCCCAGCTGGCCGCCACGCCTGGCTACTACGTGGGCGGCAATGTGAGCCAGTCCCACCTGAAGGACGACAGCCCATTGGGGCCCGACACCGATCGCAGCGACACCGGGTACAAGTTCTACGGTGGTTACCAGTTCACCCCCAACTTCGCGCTGGAAGCGGGCTATGCCGGCCTGGGCAAGTTCCAGGCACCCTCCGGTGATGTCAAGGCCCGCGGGCTGTACCTGGATGCGGTGGGCACCGTGCCGCTGGCCCCGCAATGGTCGGCGCTGGGGCGCGTGGGTGTCGTCGACACCGAATCCAAGATCTCCGGTAGCGGCCTGACCGTGAAGGACCACGACACAGGCCTGAAGGTGGGTGCCGGCCTGCAGTACGACTTCAGCCCCAGCACCGCACTGCGCGGGGAGTGGGAACGCTACCGCGTGGGCATGGACAGCATGCGCACCAATGTCGACCAGTACTCGCTGGGCCTGGTCGTGAAGTTCTGACGCCCACGGTTGAAGGGATCCAGGGCCCCGGCTAAAATCGGCGGTCTTTCACAGCCCCTGGATCTACACCATGCCCCGCTGTCCTCAGCCGGCCCCGGCACTGCCCCGGGCCGGTTCGGCCCTGCCCTGCCTGGCCTCCTTGACCGCCCTGACACTGGCCTTCAGCAGTGCCGCCGTGATGGCCCAGAGCGCTGCCACGCCCGCCAGTGCGCCGTCGTCTTCCGCCAGCGCGCCTCCGCCGCCACCGCCCAAGGTCGATCCCAACCTGATCGTGCCCATGCAGCTCACGCGCGTGCTGCCACCCACCTCGCTGCGTGGTGAGGTGCTGTTCAGCCAGCCGCCCGAAGTTGTGCTCAACGGCAAGACCGCCGCCCGCCTGGCCCCTGGCGCCCGCATCCGGGGCGAGAACAACATGCTGGTGATGTGGGGCATGCTGATCGGCAAGAAGATCAAGGTCAACTACACCATCGACACCTACGGCCTGCTGATGGACGTGTGGATCCTGCGCCCGGACGAACTGGCACAGCTGTGGCCCAGCACACCGGCCGAAGCCGCCAAATGGACCTACGACCCTCTGAAGAAAACCTGGTCCAAGTGAGTAGTACGAGATGAGCGCCCTGCCCGAATCCCCCGATACCGCCCATAGCACCCATAGCGTCGCCCTGCCCGCTGTCACCGCCCACGTGGGCAAGAAGGTCTACATCAAGACTTACGGCTGCCAGATGAACGAGTACGACTCGGACAAGATGTCCGACGTGCTCAATGCCGCCAAGGGCTACGAGCCCACCAATGACCCGGAACAGGCCGACCTGATCCTGTTCAACACTTGCTCCATCCGCGAAAAGGCCCAGGAGAAGGTGTTCTCTGACCTGGGCCGCGTCAAGCACCTCAAGGAGCGCGGCGTGATGATCGGCGTGGGCGGCTGCGTGGCCAGCCAGGAGGGCGCGGCCATCATCGAACGCGCGCCCTATGTGGACGTGGTGTTCGGCCCCCAGACGCTGCACCGCCTGCCCGCCATGCTGGAAAAGCGCCAGCAGCAAAAGCGCCCGCAGGTGGACATCAGCTTCCCCGAGATCGAGAAGTTCGACCACCTGCCGCCGCCGCGCAAGGAAGGCGCCAGCGCCTTCGTGTCCATCATGGAAGGCTGCTCCAAGTACTGCAGCTACTGCGTGGTGCCCTACACCCGCGGTGAAGAGGTCTCGCGCCCCTTCGACGACGTGCTGACCGAGGTGGCCGACCTGGCCGACCAGGGCGTGCGCGAAGTGACGCTGCTGGGCCAGAACGTGAACGGCTACCGGGGCCGCATGGGCGACACCACAGAGATCGCCGACTTCGCCATGCTGCTGGAGTACGTGGCCGAGATCCCCGGCATCGAGCGCATCCGCTACACCACCAGCCACCCCAACGAGTTCACGCAGCGCCTGATCGACGTCTACGGCAAGACCGACAAGCTGGTCAACCACGTGCACCTGCCCGTGCAGCACGGCTCCGACCGCATCCTGATGGCGATGAAGCGCGGCTACACGGCGCTGGAGTTCAAGAGCACCATCCGCAAGCTGCGCCTGGTGCGGCCCGACATCCGCATCTCGTCGGACTTCATCGTGGGCTTCCCCGGCGAGACCGATGACGACTTCGCCAAGATGATGAAGCTGGTGGACGACATCGGCTTCGACGCATCCTTCAGCTTCATCTTCAGCGCCCGCCCCGGCACGCCTGCCGCCGCGCTGGAGGACACCACGCCGCAAGAGGTGAAGCTCAAGCGCCTGCAGACGCTGCAGGCCGTGCTGGAAGGCAATGTGCAGCGCTTCAGCCAGGCGCTGGTCGGCACGACGCAGCGCATCCTGGTCGAAGGGCCCAGCCGCAAGGACCCGACCGAGCTGATGGGCCGCACCGAGTGCAACCGCATCGTCAACTTCCCCGGCGGGCCCCAGCCGCAGCGCCTGATCGGCCAGTTGATCGACGCGAACATCACGCTGGCCTACCCACACTCGCTGCGCGGCGAGATCGCTACGCGCTGATTCGCTGCACCGCAGCATTGCCAGGGGCTTGGGTTCAAGCGCGAACAAGCCCCTGACAAGCGCCTGTAGTTCACGAAAGCCCTGCCCCTGCTGGCAAGGCAAAGGTCTAGGATGAACCCGAAAGGTGCTTCACCATGGCCGTATCCGTCTTCGATCTGTTCAAGGTGGGAATCGGGCCTTCCAGTTCCCACACCGTCGGGCCCATGCGGGCCGCGCGCCTGTTCGTGCTGCGGCTGCAGCAGCAGGGCCTGATCGATGCGACGCGCCGCGTGCGCTGCGAGTTCTTCGGCTCGCTGGGCGCCACGGGGCGCGGGCACGGCAGCGACAAGGCGGTGCTGCTGGGCCTGTGCGGGCATGAGCCTGATCAGGTCGACGTGGACCGCATCGACGCGATCCTGGCCGACATCCGCCAGCAGCACCGCCTGCCTTTGCTGGACACCCACGGCGTGTCCTTCGACGTGGAAGCCGACCTGATCTTCCACCAGCACCACAGCCTGCCCTTCCACCCCAACGCGCTGCGCCTGAGCGCTTTCGACGAGCACGGCCAGGCACTGGCCCAGCGCTGCTACTACTCGGTCGGCGGTGGCTTCGTGGTCAGCGAGGAGTTGGCCCACGACAGCGCCCGCCAGCACGATGTGGCGCCCGACACCGAGGTGCTGCCGCTGCCCTTTCACAGCGCGGCCGACCTGCTGGCTCTGTGCGAGGCGCGCGCGCTGCACATCGCTGGCGTGATGCGCGCCAACGAGCGCCTGTGGCGCCACGATGCGGAGATCGACACCGGCCTGCTGGACATCTGGCGTGTGATGCAGGCCTGTGTGCAGCGCGGCTGTGAACACGAAGGCGTCTTGCCCGGCCCGTTCAAGGTGCCCCGCCGCGCGCCGTCGCTGTCACGCAAGCTGCAAGCCAACACCAGCCTCGACCCACTCGCCGTGATGGACTGGGTGAACCTGTTCGCGCTGGCCGTGAACGAAGAGAACGCCGCCGGTGGCCGCGTGGTGACGGCCCCCACCAACGGCGCCGCCGGCATCGTGCCGGCCGTGCTGCACTACTACCGCCGTTTCGTGCCCTCCGCCACAGATCGCGGCGTGATCGACTTCCTGCTCACGGCAGGCGCCATCGGCCTGCTCTACAAGGAAAACGCCTCGATCTCAGGGGCCGAGGTAGGTTGCCAGGGCGAGGTGGGCGTGGCCTGCTCCATGGGCGCCGCGGGCCTGTGCGCCGTGCTGGGTGGCACGCCGGCCCAGGTCGAGAACGCGGCCGAGATCGGCATGGAGCACCACCTCGGCCTGACCTGTGACCCGGTCGGCGGACTGGTGCAGATCCCCTGCATCGAGCGCAA
>CALAKR010000047.1 GCA_937923225.1 uncultured Aquabacterium sp.
GGCAGGCCGCCGGCCAGGGCCAGGGTGCTGCCGATGGTGTCCTTCTCGCCATCGAGCTCGTACACGGCGGGGGTGCCCACCTTGCCCGTCAGGGCGATGTAGCCGCGCGCCGGGGGGATGGTGATGGTGTCGCCATCCTGCAGCTTGATGTCGGCAGATTTGTCGCCCTTGGCCAGGAAGTCGTACAGATCCAGCTCGGTCACGGTGCGGCCACCGCGCTTGACCTGCACATGGCGCATGCTGCCCGTGGCATTGGGCCCCCCGCTGGCAAACAGGGCCGACACCAGGGTGGAGGCGCCGCTCAGGTTGTAGGCGCCGGGCTTGCGGGCCTGGCCCACCACGTACACGGTGATGCCGCGCAGCTGGCCCATCGTCACGCTGAGCTGGAAATCCTTGTAGTAGCGGCCCACGGCACTGCGGATGGCGCTTTCTGCTTCAGCGGAGCGCACGCCGGCCAGTGGCACGGCCCCCACGCGCGGGATGTGGATCTGGCCGTTGCGGTCGACGATGGCGCGCACGTCGATGTCGACGGAGCCCCAGCCACGGATCTGCAGCTCGTCACCCGGGCCCAGGCGGTAGTCGCCGGACACGGGGGCGTTGGCCTGGGGCGCGTACAGGTCAGGGGCGGTGTCGAAGAAGCTGGCGCCGAACAGGGGCAGCGCCTGGCCGGTGCTTTCCAGCACGAACTTCTGGAACTCATTGGGGGGCAGCGGCTTGGGCGGTGCCAGGAAAGCGCCCTGCTGGGCGCTGGTGCGCGATGCGCCCGTGCCATTCCAGCCGTCCGCCGCCTGGCCTTGCGCGCTCTGGCGGATGGTGGGCACGCCCGACAGGCCCGAATCCATGCGGCCAAAACTGCCGCCATATCCACCTTGACCGGACAGCCCAAGGCTGCCTTGATCGGTCGCATCGTCCTGAAATCCGTAGCCCTGGCTGCCACCTTGCAGACCGCGCGCCCCCTGCGCGAACACCGCGGGTGGGCAGGCCAGTGTCAGCGACAAGGCCAGCACCAGGGGCTGGCGGTAGGTCTGCGAACGGCGCGCTTGCGTCATGAGCCCGGTCTTCCATGTGTAAAAGCTGCAGGGATTGTAGGGGCCTGCCCACACCTGGCAGCCCTGATGCATCGGCAGTCTTCTGCATGCAACAGGCGCCAGGGAGAATGAGCGGCCTTTCAATCCGTGAAAACCTTTAAGCGCCACCCTCGCAAAACGCCACGGTTCTTGCGTGCTTGACGCCCAGGCACCCCTGCTGGCGCCGCAAAATCTTCCCGGCACCGCCGGATGCCTCAAAATCTCCCCTCTTTCGACGAGTTCCCCCATGAAGACTTTTCAGTGCGTTGTTTGCGGATTTGTGTATGACGAAGCCCAGGGCCGCCCCGAAGACGGCATCGCCCCCGGTACCCTGTGGGCCGATGTGCCCGACACCTGGGAGTGCCCCGACTGTGGCGTCGGCAAGGGTGACTTCGAAATGATCGAGATCTGAGCGAGGCAGGCACGATGTCTTCAGCAGGCAATGCGGTGGTGGTGGTCGGCTCCGGCCTGGCGGGTTACAACGTGGCACGCGAGCTGCGCAAGCTCGATGCCGAGGTTCCCCTGGTGGTGGTGAGCCGCGATGCGGCGGGCTTTTATTCCAAGCCCATGCTCTCCAATGCACTGGCCAGCAAGAAGACACCCGCCACGCTGGTGATGAAGGACGCCGCCAAGATGGCCGCCGAGATCAACGCCCGGATCGTGTCCAACAATGGCGTGCAATCCATCGACACCACCGCGCAAACGCTCACCCTGGCCAATGGCGAGGTGCTGCCCTACCGGGACCTGGTGCTGGCCCTGGGCGCTGATCCGCTGCGCCTGCCCATCCAGGGCGATGCAGCCGACACGGTGCTGTCGGTCAACGATCTGGACGATTTCGCCCGCTTTGCCAAGGCGCTGGACACCGCTGCCGGCGGCCAACCCGTGAAGCGCGTGGCCATCCTGGGTGCCGGCCTGATCGGCTGCGAGTTCGCCAACGACCTGCTGGCCCGCGAGATCCAGCCCACGGTGTTCGACCTGGCCGAGCGCGCCCTGCCCCGCCTGCTGCCCCCCGAGGCCAGCGCCCGCCTGCAGACCAAGCTGGAGGCCGGCGGCGCCACCTTCCGCTTTGGCACGGGTATTTCAGCCGTGAACCGCGGCCCGAACGGTCTGATCCTGACCTTGAGCGATGGCAGCACGGTCGAGACCGACCTGGTGCTGTCGGCCGTGGGCCTGCGCCCCCGCACCCATCTGGCTGCCGAAGCCGGCGTCCTGACCGGCCAGGGCATCATGGTCGACCGCCAACTGGCCACCAACCGCCCCCACGTGTACGCCCTGGGCGATTGCGCCGAGGTCGAAGGCCACTGCCTGCCCTACGTGATGCCGCTGATGCAGCAGGCCCGCGCCCTGGCGGCCACGCTGTCCGGCAAGCCCACCCCGGTGGCCTACCCGGCCATGCCCGTGGTGGTCAAGACCCCGGCCTGGCCCACCGTGGTGTGCCCGCCGCCCGCCCGGGCCGAAGGCCAATGGCAGGTTCAGGCTTCTGACGAGGCCATCGAGGCCCGTTTCGTCGCCAACGCCAACCCGGATCAACTGCTGGGCTTCGTGCTGCAGGGCAAGGCCGTGAGCCAGCGCCAGGCACTGGCCGGGCA
>CALAKR010000048.1 GCA_937923225.1 uncultured Aquabacterium sp.
CCTGCCCAATGTGCGCGATGCACTGGCCCTGCCCGTGAAGACCGCCCTGCTCAAGGGCCGCAGCAACTACCTGTGCTGGCACCACCTGGAACGCACCAACCAGGAGGCCACGCAACTGGGCAGCCGCCAGGAGGTGCGTGACCTCGGCCAGATCAACCGCTTCATCCACCTCACGCCCACGGGCGACAAGGCCGAGTGCGCCGCGGTGCCAGAGACGGCGCCCATCTGGATGCGCGTCACATCCACGCGCGAGAACTGCCTGGGCAGCGATTGCGGGCATTACACCGATTGCTTCGTGCTCAAGGCCCGCCGCGAGGCGCAGGACGCCGACGTGGTCGTGGTCAACCACCACCTGTTCTTCGCCGACCTGATGCTGCGTGAGGAAGGCGTGCCCGAACTGCTGCCCAACGCGCAGACCATCATCTTCGACGAGGCGCACCAGTTGCCGGACACGGCCACCATGTTCTTCGGTGACACGGTGTCAAGCGCGCAACTGATGGACCTGCTGCGCGACACCAAGGCCATTGGTCTGGCCCATGCGCGCGATGCGCTGCACTGGCCGGATGCCATCGCTCCCACCGACCGCGCGCTGAAGGATCTGCGCCTGTGTTTCGACGCCGGCATCTCCAAATGGTCGCAAGGCCAGTTGCCGGCCGATCATGCGGTGTGGCCCGCGCTGGACGCCCTGCGCAACACCTTGCGTGAACTGCGTGACGTGCTCGAAGCCCAGGCCGAGCGCAGCCCCGACCTGGCCAACCTGCACCGGCGCGCCAACGAGCTGATGCAGCGCCTGAGCGCCTGGGGCCACCCGGAGCGCGCCGACCAGCCCGAACTGTGCTGGCTGGACGTGAGCCAGCTGGGCGTGCAACTGCACCGCACACCGATCTCCGTGGCCGATGTGTTCAGACGCCAGCGCCTGGGTGTCGATAGCGGCAGCGAGCCTTCAGACGAGGACGCCTCCGCCTGGGATGAGGAACCCGAAGACAACGAGCCCGCACCGCCGCCCCGCAAGGCCTGGATCTTCACCTCGGCCACGCTGGCCGTGCGCCAGGATTTCAGCCACTTCCAGGAGGCCCTGGGCCTGCAGGACGCGCGCTGCCAGGCCTGGTCCAGCCCCTACGACTACCCCTCGCAGGCGATGCTGTACGTGCCGCAGACCCTGCCCGCCCCCAACGCGCCGGCACACACCGATGCCGTGGTGGATGCTGCGCTGCCCCTGATCATCGCCAACGAGGGGCGCGCCTTCCTGCTGTGCACCAGCCACCGCGCTGTGCAACGCGCCGCCGAACGGCTCAAGGCCCGCATCGAAGCCGAAGGCCTGAACCTGACGGTGCTCACACAAGGCGATGCGCCCCGCCCCATGCTGCTCGATGATTTCCGTCGCCTGCGCCGCGCCGTGCTGGTCGGCAGCCACAGCTTCTGGGAAGGCATCGACGTGAAGGGCGATGCCCTCACGCTGGTGATCATCGACAAGCTGCCCTTTGCGCCGCCGGACGACCCCGTGCTGGCCAAGCGGCTGGAGCTGCTGGAGCAAGGCGGCGGCAATCCCTTCATGGACCACCAGGTGCCCCAGGCCATCATCGCGCTCAAGCAGGGCGCCGGCCGCCTGATCCGCAGCGAGACCGATCACGGCGTGCTGATGATCTGCGACACGCGCCTGGTGGACAAGCCCTACGGCCGCCGCATCTGGCAGAGCCTGCCGCCCATGCGGCGCAGCCGCGTGCAGGCCGAGGCCGTGGATTTTTTGCTGTCGCTCAAGCAGCCACAGACCTGACGAACCGGCGATGCACTGCGCGCGGCCTTCCCAGGCCGCGAGCACAGATCACAGGCAGATCACAGCTCCAGGTTGTCGATCAGGCGCGTGGTGCCGAGCCGTGCTGCGGTCAGGACCACCAGCGGATCCTGCCGGGCCAGGTCATCGGCCGCCGGCACCAGCAGGTCGCGCTGACGGCGCACCAGCACGTAATCGGGCTTCCAGCCGCGGCTGGACAAGGTGGCCATGGCCTGTTGCTCCAGCAGCGCCAGCGAATCGGGCGACAGGCCACCAGCGGCACGCTGGGCCGCCACGGCCTCCTGCACGCGACGCAGGGCAGCGCTCAATTGCACGGCCTCGGAGCGCTCGGTGGCGCTCAGGTAGCCATTGCGCGAGGACAGCGCCAGGCCGTCATCGGCGCGCAGCGTCTCGCCACCCAGCACCTCGATGGGCAGCGCCATCTGCTGGACCATGTTGCGCAGCACCATGAGCTGCTGGTAATCCTTCTTGCCGAAGATGGCTGTACCGGGTTGCACGATGTTGAAGAGCTTGTGCACCACCGTGCACACGCCGGTGAAAAAACCCGGGCGGAAAGCGCCTTCCAGGATGTCGGCCAGCTCGGTCGGCGGCACCACCTTGTAGCCCTGCGGCTGCGGATACAGCTCGGCCTCCGAGGGCGCGAACAGCACGTCGCAACCGGCATCGGCCAGCAGTTGCGCATCACGCTCGAGCGTGCGGGGGTAGGTGTCGAAATCCTCGTTCGGCCCGAACTGCAGGCGGTTCACGAAGATGCTGGTCACCACCGGCGCGCCGTTGGGCGTGGCCACGGCGCGGGCCTGGCGCACCAGCGCCAGATGGCCCTCGTGCAGGTTGCCCATGGTGGGCACGAACACGGGCCGCGCCGGGAACTGACTGAGTCGGTCACGCAACTCGCTCAGGGTGTGGATGGTCTGCATGCGTCTGTCTCCGATCAGTAGCCGTGCAGAGCTTCGTCAGGAAAGCGGCCGCCTTTGACATCACCGATGTAGCGACGGATGGCGTCTTCGATGGAACCGCCTTCGGCCATGAAGTTGCGTGCGAAACGGGGCAGCTTGCCGCGCGTGACGTGGAGCATGTCGTGCAGCACCAGCACCTGGCCGGCCGTGCCGGCCCCGGCGCCGATGCCGATGGTCATCACGCCGGGGTTGTCGGCCTGCACCTGGCTGGCCACGGCCGAGGGCATCAGTTCCAGCACCATCATCGCGGCGCCGGCCTGGGCCAGTTCGGACGCATGGCGGCGCAGGGTGTCGGCACCGGCCTGGTCACGGCCCTGGATGCGGAAACCGCCCAGCGCGTGCACGGTCTGGGGCGTCAGGCCCAGGTGCGCGCAGACCGGAATGCCGCGCTCGGTCAGGAAGTGCACCGTCTCAGGCGTCCAGCCACCGCCTTCGAGCTTGATCATCTGCGCGCCGGCCTGCATCAGGGCCACGCACGAGCGCAGG
>CALAKR010000049.1 GCA_937923225.1 uncultured Aquabacterium sp.
GCGGCAGACCCCTGGTTGCGCCGGGGGGATGTGGTGCACGCGGCCCCGCGCAGCCCGTGGGTGACGCTGCTGCGTGTCAGTGGGCACATGTGCCAGGTGGCGCATCAACCGGGCGCTGATGCGGCCACCTATCTGCGCGCATGCGGTGTGGTGTCTGCCGATCGTGTCTGGTTGGTGCAGCCCGACGGGCGCGTGTTCAGCCATGGCGTGGCCGGCTGGAATGGTCAGGCCCAGGATGGGCCAGCGCCGGGGGCCTGGCTCTGGGCGCCCGACATGGGCGAAGGGGTGGATCCGGCGCTGTCCGAGCAGGTGGCAGCCTTTTTGTCCACGCAGGCAGCAGCGCCCCGCGGCGCACCTTGGTCCTACAAGCGCCCGGCACGCGAGGTGAGCTTGGCCGAGCAGGCGCAGGATCTGCCCCGCATCGGCAATGACTGGGGGGTGATCGGCTTGCTGCAGACGCCCACCGCGCGCATGTCGCCCGCGGGCACCGGTGCTGTGTCGTTCAGCCGGCAGGAGCCCTACAGCATGATCACCCTGCGCCTGCAGCCTGTGGATTGGCTGGAGGTGGCATTCGGCTACATCGGTATCTCGGATCGGCTCTACGGGCCAGGCTACGCAGGCAACCAGTCCTACAAGGACAAGAGCGCCCATGTGAAGGTGCGGCTGCTGGAGGAATCCAGGCTGTGGCCGCAGGTGGCGGTAGGCTGGCGTGATTTCCTGGGCACTGGCATCTTCTCGGGCGAATACCTGGTGGCCAGCAAGCGCTTTGGCGCGTTGGATGTGAGTGCTGGGCTGGGCTTTGGTTATGTGGGTGGGCGCGGTGATGTGCGCAACCCGTTGGGCCTGGTGGCCAAGCGTTTCGATACCCGGCCTGATGTCAGGGTTGGGCGTGGCGGCACCGTCAGTGCCAATACCTTCTTCCACGGTCCAGCCGCCTTCTTTGGCGGCGTGCAGTATGAGTTGCCTGGTCAGCGCTGGGTGCTCAAGGCCGAGATCGACGGCAATGATTACGCCAACGACAAGGCCGGACGCCCGATCAGGCGGCGCACGCCGTTGAATGTGGGTGTGGTGTACCGCCCATGGCGTTGGATGGACGTGACCCTCGGTGTGGAGCGCGGCGACATGCCCACGTTCTCGGTGCAACTGCACACACCGCTGGACAAACTGACTGCGCCCAAGCTGCTGGATCCTCGCCCAGTGCCCGTGGCTGCGTTCCGCCCCGCCAAGGCCGCTGATCCGGCCATCACGGCCCATGACATCCAGGCGCAGACTGGCCTGCAGGTCAGCCGCATCGAGCAGCGGGGCAGCACCTGGTCCGTGGTGGTGGCCGATCCCCAGATGGGCTATGAGCGGCCCGTGGTCGACAAGGTGGCTGCGGTGGTGCACCGCGATGCACCGGGCCAGGTCGACCGCATTGAGCTGCGGTTCGACCAGCACGGGGTGAACGTAGCCCAGGCCGTTGTAGACCGCGAAGCCTGGGTTCGTGCGCGTACCCAGTTGCAATCGCCCAGTGAGAAAACCGATGCGGTGACCAAACAGGCGGTGCCTCCAGCTTCGCAGGCGCCAGCGGCCGAGCCGCTGTACGCCAGCGAGCCGCCACGCTTGTCCTACGGGGTGGGCTTGGGCTATCGCCAGACGCTGGGCGGGCCGGATGGCTTCTTGCTGTTCCAGCTCTCTGCCACGCTGGATGCGGCGTTCAGGCTGCGTCCGGACACCTGGGTTGCGGGCACCTTGAGCGTTGGCTTGGTCGACAACTACAACAAGTTCAAGTACACCGCGCCCAGCAACCTGCCGCGTGTGCGCACCTACATCCGCGAGTACCTGACGACCCGCAACACGACCTTGCCCAACCTGCAGCTCACGCACATGGGCAGCGTGGGGGGCGACCATTTCTATCTGGGCTATGCCGGCCTGCTGGAGACCATGTACGCGGGCATTGGCGGCGAGTACCTGTACCGCCCGGTGGGCAGCCGCCTGGCCGTGGGCGTGGATGTGAACCGCGTGCGCCAGCGGGCTTTCGAGCAGGATTTCGGCCTGCGTGATTACGAGGTGAGCACGGGCCATGTCACGGCGTATTGGGATACGTGCTGGCACGATGTGCTGGCCAAGATCAGTGCCGGGCAGTACCTGGCGGGTGACAAGGGCGTGACGCTGGACATCTCTCGCGTGTTCCCCAACGGCGTGGCCATGGGCGCCTATGCCACCAAGACGAACGTATCCGCAGAGCAGTTTGGCGAAGGCTCGTTCGACAAGGGCATCTATGTGAATATTCCGTTTGATGCGTTCTTGCTGCGCTCCGGGCCGTCCAATGCGTCGATCATTTATGCGCCGCTGCTGCGAGATGGCGGTGCGCGCCTGGGTCGGCGTTTCAGGCTGTACGACCTCACATCCACCCGTGATCCTCGGGCGCTGCAGTTCGGCGCGCCCTGAGCGGCCGGGTCAAGGCCGCGTCATGGGCGTGGCCAACCCTGCACGGGTGTCTTGAGCACCTTCAGCAGCGCTGCATCCCGGGCAGCTGTATCGCCCCCGATCATGGCCCGCATCAGCGTCAATGTTTCCGCCTTGCGCTGCGCATCTTCCAGGCGCCATCCGTGCCGCAGCAGCAAGGTGTCGGCGGCATCCAGCTTGAGTTCTTCGTCCTGCTGGGTGCGCACCAGTCGTGCCAGTCGGGCACTGGCATCGCTGCCGGTGTGGGCGCGGCGTAACCCGTCCGTGGCGATGCCGCGGCTCCACGTGTCGTCCGTGGTCCGGAAAGTCTGTTCCAGCAGGTCAAGGGCGTCCGGCGCCACTTCGAGTACGCCGATGGCGGCGGCACATTCCAGCGTGAAGTGATCAGGGGCGGCCGTCCCCGCTGCGGGCAAGGGCGCCGCTGTTCTCAGCACCGCCACCGTGGCAGGCGTGGGTTCAAGCACCGCAAGCGCGATGGGCGCGCGCGAATCCCGCAGGGCGATCGCCTGCGTGAGCGCCGCCAGCACTTTGGTGTGCTCGTCGGGAGTGAGCTGCCGCAGATTGCCCAACGACAGGCCATCGAGGCGCTCGCGGCCCTGGGCCTGGAGCTCCCGCACGAAGAGGTCATAGGCTGCGGTCATGCGTCAGGCCTTTTTGAGCGAAGAGGGTTGGATGATGGGCTCGGTCAGGGTGACCAAGCCTTGCAGTTCTTTGCGGCGCAGGATCTTGCGCTCGACGTGGCGCCACATGTCGCCGCCGTCGGTGAGCTTCTTTTCCGGCGTCTGGATAGCCGTGATCACGCCTTCGGCCTGTGATGCGTAGGCGGCGGAAGCCAGTTGCCACAGGTCCATGAGGTAGGGCGGTGGATCGCCTTTGCCGCCGTTCCAGGGCAGCCCGGTGGCGTTCCAGTCGTCGATCATGGCGCCGCCGCCCGTCGATTCGAGCGAGATGCCCCCGCGCCCCATGGCCAGGTCGATGGCGTTGTTCTTGTCGCCCGACCAGAACACCGCGCCGTCCTTGGGTGAGGACACATCGAGCCGGGCCACCAGCATGGCCCAGTCGCCGCCGGGGTTGTCTTTGCCGCCGGGCCAGTACGGCGCGAGCACTTCGCGGGCAGCCTTGCGCTCTTCGGCGAGCAGCTTCTCGAGCGCTTGCTGCGCCTTGGCATCGCCGGCCTTGGCAGCCTGCCGCGCCTTCTTGATGGCCTGGGACAGGCGGGCCGAGGTCTTCTCAAGCCGCTTGCGGTCTTCTTTCACCTTGGGGTCAGACTGCAAGTTGCGCAGGCGCTCCATGGATTCGCGCAGCGGCTTCTCCAGGTCAGCGATGGCCTGCTTGTACTTGGCATCGGCAGCAGCCAGGCCCGCCTGGGCCTCGGCGATGGCCTGGGCCAGGCGCCTGATGCCTTCGGTGGCGGCGGCTTCGTCGCCCTGCGAAAGCGCGCGCTGGATGGCCTTGACCGCAGGGAGCAGGGCCGCATCGAGCTGGGGGGCCTGCTCGACCAGTGTCTTGACCTTCAGCACCAGTTGCCTGAAGGCCGCTTCCAAGGTGGTGAGCTTGCCGGGCGCTGGCGTGTTGGGTGAGGCGTCTTCGCTCTCCTGCTCATCTCCATCGTCTTCCAGCTCCTGCCCTTCCAGCTTGAGCGCCACCTTGCGGATCGGCAGCCCATGGAGCTTGAGCCAGTTGGCCAGCTTCTTGGCCAGGCCTGTGGGCGGTTTGGCATCCAGCACCAGCACCAAGGTGTCCTTGCGGCTGTCATCCACCTCGGTGATGCCGAAGGCCAGCTGCTTCGAGCCGGTGGCTTCTTTGAGCACCTTGGCCAGGGCGCGGCCAGCGCGCGTGTGGTGCAGGCTCAGGCGGTGATCTTCGGGGCGCTTGCCCAGGGCCGCCGCAAAATTCATGGGCTGACGCCGTGCGCGCTGCAGCGACGCCTTCAGCTCGGCGGCGTCGTCGTCGCTGAACGCGCTCATCGAACGTCGTCCGGATCGATCAGGTCTTCGGGCAGGTCTTCCGGGTTGGGCTTGGCCGACATGCGGTACTGCTCGCTGGCCCAGGCGCCCAGATCAATGGCCTGGCAACCCTTGCTGCAGAAGGGGCGGTAGGGGTTGTCCAGCAGGTAGGGGTGGGGCTCGCCGCAGGAAGGGCAGGGCACCATCGGGGGTTTCTTGGGCGTGTCCATGGCCGTGTCGGTTCGGGGCATCAGGCGTGGATCAAGCACACAGGGTGAGTTCGAAGCCGGCATCGGTGTCGGTGGCCAGCTTGGGCTTGCCCTCGGCATCCTGGCGCATCAGGCGGATCGATACCATCAGACGGTTGCCGCTGATCTCGGGCACCAGGCCCAGGCTGGGGTCGATGCGCAGGCGCAGCAGCAGGTAGGTGCGGCCCTCCTTCAGGCTGTGCTGGAACTGCCCGCCGGGGGCGGCCACCATGTGCGGCACGCCGGCATCGCGCAGCAGGCTGAGCATCAGCGACAGGGCCTCGTACAGCGGCCCCAGGGTGCCGGCCCATTGCTGCAGGTCGGACTGGCGGCGGGCAGGCGGCTCATGCTGCCAGGCGTAGTACGAGGGCAGATCGAACTCGCAGGTGCCGCCGGGGATGCTGATGCGGCTGCGAATGCTCATCAGCCAGTCGTTGGCCGACAGCGCCTGGCCGGCCTTGCCTTGCAGTTGGTTGAGGCCCTGGTAGGCGTTGTCGATGCGTTGCAGCACCTGCTGCAGCACGGCTTCCTGGATGGCAGGGTTGCCCAGGTAGCTCTCGAACTGGTGCTTGTAGCGGTCCAGTTCCTTGAGCAGATCGCTCTTGATGTCGGCGCGCGAGGCGACATCCATGATCTCGAACAGGGTGGCCAGCGCGTAGTGGTGATCGACCGGCGTTTCACGCGTGGCCAATTGTTCCAGGCGCTTGAACAGATGCTCCAGGCGGAGCATCGTGCGGATGCTTTCGTTGAAAGGGTATTCGTAGAGGATCAACACGCCACCTAAAGCTTTTGCACGCTGTTCAGGGGTGATTGTTCCACAGGTCCCACAGTTCCCTGACCTGCTGCTGCAACTGTTGCAGGGTGATGCCGTCGTTGAGGATCACATGGTCTGCCGCGGCACGGCGCTGTTCACGGCTGGCCTGCTTGGCCAGCACGGCTTCGACGGCCGGCCGCTCCCAGCCTGAACGGGCCATGACGCGCTGGATCTGTGTCTCGGGCAGGGCATCGACCACCAGGATGCGATCGACCTTGTCGCGCCAGCGTCGGCCCGATTCGACCATCAGCGGGACGTCGTAGACCACGGGCTGCCCAGGGATCGCCTTGGCGGCGTGCGCATCGGCCTGCTGGCCAATCAAGGGGTGCAGGATGGTCTCCAGGCGCGCGAGGGCGGTCGGGTCGCTGAAGGCCAGGGTGCGCATCCGCGTACGGTCCATGGCGCCCTGTGCGTCGATCATCTCGGGCCCGAAGGCCTGCCGGATGGCCTCGATGGCGTGGCCGCCGGGCGCCGTGAGCGCGCGGGAGATGGCATCGGTGTCGACCAGGTGGGCGCCCAGATCGACCAGCATCTGGCCGACCGTGGATTTGCCGCTGCCGATGCCGCCTGTCAGGCCGATGGTCTGGATGGGCATGGCGCCTGCGTTGTGGATGCGCTCAACGCCTACCAACCGAACCAGTCCAGCACGCGGGCCTCGCCGGCGAACAGCACCACCAAGCCGGCACCGGCCAGGAAGGGGCCGTAAGGAACGTACATGCCTTCGCGCAGGTTGCTTTGCAGCTTGAGGATGATGCCCACCACCGCGCCGATCACGGACGAGATCAGGATGATGGGCAGCAGCATCTTCCAGCCCAGCCAGGCGCCCAGGGCGGCCAGCAGCTTGAAGTCACCGTAACCCATGCCTTCCTTGCCGGTGGCCTTCTTGAACACCCAGTACACCGTCCACAGCGAGAGGTAGCCGGCCACGGCGCCCCACAGCGCATCGCGCAGGGGCAGGGCAGGGTTCCAGCCCAGGCCGGCCACCACCAGGCCTGCCCACATCAGGGGCAGGGTGAGGTCATCGGGCAGCAGTGTGGTGTCCCAGTCGATCATGGAGGCGGCCACCAGCACAGCCACCACGGCGCACCAGGCCAGTGTGAACGGGTGAGGGCCGAACTGCCAGGCGCAGGCCGCGAACAGCAGGCCGGTGGCCAACTCGACCAGGGGGTAGCGCCAGGAGATGCGGGTGCCGCAGGACGAGCACTTGCCGCGCAGCATCAACCAGCTGACGAGGGGGATGTTCTCGTACCAGCGGATCTTGTGGCTGCAGGCGGGGCAGCGCGAGGCGGGGCGGGACAGGCTGAGGGGCTGGCCGTCGCCCTCGGCATCGCCCAACTCCAGCATGTCGCGTGCATCCTGCTTCCACTGCCGCTCCAGCATGAGCGGCAGGCGGTGGATCACGACATTGAGGAAGCTGCCGATCAGCAGCCCCAGCACAAACAGCACTGCCGGGGTCAGCAGGATCGACAGGTAGGCTTCTGTCATCCGACCACTTGCCCCAGTTTAAAGATGGGCAGGTACATGGCCACGACGATGCCGCCGATCAGAGTGCCCAGGAAAACGATGATGATGGGTTCCATCAGGCTAGACAGGCCCTTGACGATTTCATCGACCTCGTCCTCGTAGATGTCGGCGGCTTTGCCCAGCATGGAATCCAGCGCGCCGGATTCTTCACCGATGGCGACCATCTGAAGGACCATGATGGGAAAGAGGTTGACGCTCTGCATCGAAGCCGTCAGGCTGGTGCCGGTAGACACATCTTTCTGGATTTTCTCGGTGGCTTCGGAGAACACGGCATTGCCTGCTGCC
>CALAKR010000050.1 GCA_937923225.1 uncultured Aquabacterium sp.
GCCAGCCTGGCCCTGATCGAGGCGGCCGTGGCCGCCGGCGCGGACGCCATCCTGGTGCACCACGGCCTGTTCTGGCGCGGGCAGGATGGCCGGGTGACCGGCTGGATGCGCCAGCGGCTGAACACGCTGCTGCGCCATGACATCAACCTGCTGGCCTACCACCTGCCGCTGGATGCACACGCCAGCCTGGGCAACAACGCGCAATGGGGCCAGCGCCTGGGGTTGAGCGCCGATGGGCGCTTCGGTGAGCAAGACCTGGGCTTCCTGGGCGCGGTGCCCGACGATCTGAGCCTGGACAGCCTGGCCGATCGCGTGACCGACGTGATGGGCCGCACGCCGACACTCGTGCGCGGCGATGGCCGCGCCATCAAGCGCATCGCCTGGTGCAGCGGTGGCGCTCAGGGCTACTTCGAGCAGGCCATTGCGGCGGGCGCCGATGTTTACCTGACCGGCGAGATCTCCGAACCGCAAGCCCACTATGCGCGCGAAACGGGCGTGGCCTTCATGGCCTGCGGGCACCATGCCAGCGAGCGCTACGGTGTGCAGGCGCTGGGCCAGTCGGTCTACGAGCGTTTCGGCGTGGCCCACGCCTTCATCGACATCGACAACCCCGCCTGAACAACGGGGCTGTCGACATCAGGAGGCTGGCAGGCGGCTTCAGCGCACCAGCGTGGCCTCCAGCTCGGCGAAGCTGTGGGCGTGCAAGTCAGCGTCAATGGGCTGGCCCATGGCCGCTTCCAGGCGCTTGGCCGAAAACAGGCCGCGCAGCGAGGTCTTGCCATCGACTTGCTCGGTGACCAGCAGGTAGCGCAGGCCATGCTCGCGCAGCGTGGCCACGATGTCGCCCACGCGGGCGTGGCGCACGGCCTGCATGTCGGCCACTTCCCAGTGCGTGAGCGGCGTCATCACATCGGCCAGCGACAGTTCCTGCCGATGGACGTTGTGCGCCAGCGCGCGCAGCACGGGGCGCTCACCCATCAGGGTGTCGGCCGTGACCATGCCGACCAGATCCCCCTGGGCGCCCGAGACAAAGGCCATGCGCACACCGGCCCGCAGCATCACGTGCAGGGTCTGGTCCAGCCCATCGCGGTGGCTGGCCACCACCAGCGGGCTGAAGCGAACATCGGTGAGCAGCGGAAGGGCGCGGTCGTCAGGGCGCGCGGTGCGCTTGAGCTGGGGCAGGCTGGGCGCCTGGGTCAGCGACGACAGGGGCACGGGGCGGAAACGCGGTGCTTGTTGTTGTGCGTCAGACATGATGAGGAACCCCTTTGCATCGGATGGAGCGTCCGCTGGTGGCCCGTCATGGCCCGATGCTTCGGGGTGGCTGGGCGCGGCGGATGTTGTCCAAACCTCACCTCTACATTACGCCGAACCAGGCGTTCAGGTTGACAGGTTTGCATGGCCACAGCCCGTCTGATGTGATGCCATTCACGCCTGTTCAGACAGCGGATCTGTGGCAGAACTCGGGCCATGCGCCCATCGCTGTGAAGAAGTGCAAAGGGCCGCGTGATGCGGCCCTTGTCTTTGTGCATCGGCAGATGCCGGCGCGCCGCTCAGAGCCGCACCGGGATCCCACGCTGGGCCATCAAGGCCTTGGCCTGGCCCACGGTGTACTCACCGTAGTGGAAGATGCTGGCGGCCAGCACCGCATCCGCACCGCCCTGCTGCACGCCATCGGCCAGGTGATCCAGGTTGCCCACGCCGCCCGAGGCGATCACGGGCACGCCCACGGCATCGCTCACGGCACGCGTGAGGGCCAGGTCGAAGCCCGACTTGGTGCCATCCTTGTCCATGCTGGTCAGCAGGATCTCGCCAGCGCCGTACTCGGCCATCTGCGTGGCCCAGGCCACGGCATCGAGGCCCACGTTCTTGCGGCCGCCATGGGTGTAGACATCCCAGCCGGGGCCGCGCGCGGCCAGGTCATCGCCCTGGCGGCGCTTGGCGTCGATGGCCACCACGATGCACTGCGAGCCGTACTTGTCGGAGGCATCGCGGATCACCTGCGGATTGGACACCGCCGCGGAGTTGAAGCTGACCTTGTCGGCGCCCGCGTTGAGCAGGCGGCGCACATCCTCGACGACGCGCACGCCACCGCCCACGGTGAGGGGGATGAACACCTGCGAGGCCACGGCCTCGATGATGTGCAGGATCAGGTCGCGGCCATCGCTGGTCGCGGTGATGTCCAGGAAGGTGAGTTCGTCGGCGCCCTGCTCGTTGTAGCGCGCGGCGATCTCGACCGGGTCGCCCGCGTCACGCAGCTCGACGAAGTTGACGCCCTTGACGACGCGGCCGCCCGTGACGTCGAGACAGGGGATGATTCTTTTGGCGAGCATGGGAGGCGGGAAGCAGTTGGGCGATGTTTTTTGGGCACCAAAAGGTGCACCTGATGCAACCGTTTGGTTAGGTCAATATTGTAGGCAGTCGCGGGCGTGTGGTGGTGGTGAGCTCTTTCTCTGCCTGCGTTGGTTTTGGCGCCTTGTCGTAGCAGCGCGGGGCGGGGTCTGAGCCAGCCTCCGTCCCGGCGTCAATGTTGTCGGTCCTGCCTGCGGCAGGACTGCTCTCCGCGTGCTCGTCCAGGGCAGGTGGCTGCGCAACTCGCCCTTTCAGGGCTCAAACATGCTCGCCATCCCCTGGCCACAGGCCAGGGGCAAACCTGCCCTTCCCTGCGCGCCTGCGACGCCAACAAGGCGCCCGGCCGAAGGCCGGCTCAGCCCTTTGTGCCCCGCTCTCCGCATACGCAGGTCGCTGTCCTTTGACTGCATGGGGCTGGCGCATGCCAACGCCTTCGCATGCCCGGGCCTTTTGCGCACACCACCAGCGGGGCGAAACAGGGATGTGGGGGCAGCCGGCCGGGCGCCTTGTTGGCGCCGAGATGGTATGGACGCCTCCCACCTCGCTCACCACCACTGAACCGTGCTGACAAAAGGGTTGGGACCTCGCGTCAGACGGCATCGAGTGCCAAAGTGGATGTTCTGAGCAAACCACTGGTAGACGGAGGTCCCACCATGAATGCTACGACTTATGCCGCTGACATTGCCAAGAATGTCCTTCAGGTTCACTGGGTCGATCCGCTGACGGGCGAGGTCGGGCGCAAAAAACTGTCTCGGGCCAAGTTCACCGAGTTCTTTGCTTCACGCCAGCCCGCGCGCATCGTCATGGAGGCCTGCGGTAGTGCCCACCATTGGGGGCGCACATTAGGTGCAATGGGCCACCACATCGAGCTGCTGCCTGCCAAGCAGGTTCGGGCCTTCGTGCGTGGCAATAAGGACGATGCCGCTGACGCCCGTGCCATCTGGTTGGCAGCCCAGCAGGGTGATATCCGGCGCGTGCCCGTAAAGAGCACCGAGCAACAGGCTGTGCAGTTCCTGCACCGCACCCGCTCGCACTGGATCAGTATCCGCACGGCCACCATCAACGCCTTGCGCTCGATGCTCTATGAGTTCGGCGTGGTGCTGCCTCAAGGCAAAAGTCATGCTTTGAAGGTGTTGGGCGAACAACGTGCCCACATTGACGCGCATCTGCCGGCGACGGTCCAACGCCTGGTCGATACGCAACTGCAAGCCTTGCGTGACCTGGAGCACCAGGTTCAGAGGGTTGAGGCTGAGATTGAGTCGGTGCAAAAGCAATCGGACACTGCCAAGCGGCTGCGCAAGGTTCCAGGCATCGGCCTGCTGGGTGCCACCGCCTTGGCTGCCATGCTGGGCAAGGATGCCAAAGGCTGGCGCAACGCGCGCGAATTCTCTAGCTGCCTGGGGCTGCCGCCCAAGCACACTGGCACGGGCGGCAAGGTCCGCATGGCTGGGATGAGCAAACGCGGTGATCCGTATGTACGAACATTGCTGATCAGCGGAGCGCGTTGCTTGATGAGCCAGAAGAATGCCCCACCATGGATCGTCAAGCTGCTGGCGCGTCGGCCACCGAATGTCGTGGCCGTGGCTATTGCCAACAAGCTGGCCCGCATCGCCTGGGCCTTGATCGCCAATGGTCGTGACTATGACCAGCAGTACAAGCCTGTCATGTGCTCAAACTGACAAGGGCTTCAAAGCCCTGACCGAGTGCGCGAGTGAGTCGATGAGGTGATGGCAAAACGGTAAGACCGTGGGTCGGGAAAGCTGGTGCGCTGCTGGGACTGCCTTCGGGCAAGTCCACCGCCGAGATGAGCTCCGACCTCGCGAATGACCATCAAGGCCAGCAGCGGGGGCTTGCTCCGGGCTGCATCAACAGGCCGGATATAAGACTGCAGTTGAACCGCCAGTCAAAACCTCAAAAACCACTTGCCACACGGGAGGCGTCCATATAAGCAGCGCAGCGGCGAGGTGGGCATGCGCGTAGCGCATGCTTCGTCCATCTGACTTGCAGACCATGTTTGAACGAAGCGCCTGAAGGGCGCGCAGTGAGTTGGGCTGCGCCACCTCGCCGTGAGCAGCGGAGGGGAGTCCTGCCGCAGGCAGGACCGCCAACATTGAAGCCCTGACGGCTGCCCCCACATCCCGCGCCCCGCACTGCCCCGCCAAAACGCCAGCCCCCCGCAAGCCAGGAACAACAGCACCCAAAAAACAAAAGCGGCCCGAAGGCCGCCCCAAAGCTCTCAAGAAGGCTGAAGAACTACTCAGCCTTCGCCGTTCAGCTCATCAGCACGGGTCTGCGCCGCAGCGAAATCCAGGTCACCGCTGTAGATCGCACGACCACAGATCACGCCTTCGACGCCTTCGTCTTCTACAGCGCAGAGCTTCTCGATGTCTGCAATGTTGGACAGCCCACCCGAGGCGATCACCGGCACAGCCAGCGCCTGCGCCAGCTTCACCGTGGCCTCGATGTTGATGCC
>CALAKR010000051.1 GCA_937923225.1 uncultured Aquabacterium sp.
TGGACGCCACCGGCGCCGGACGCCAGGCCAGCCAGCCGGCCACGCCCAAGCACACGGCCCCTGCCGCCAGCACGCCAGCCAGCAAGCCCACGGCGATCGCCCGCCCGAACAGCTGCACCACATCACCCAACCCGGCCTTCCACTGCAGGCGCAGCGGCCCCAGGCGCAGGTGTTCCTGGCGATAGCGGTAATAGGTCCACACCGCGCGCGGCGCGCACAGCAGCCAGGCCACGGCCAGCACCCCGAACACCCCGGCACCCGCCAGGCTGCGCGCCTGCCAGGCCAGCCCGGCCGCCCAGATGGCGGCCACGGCGAGCACCACGGGCAGCAGCATCACGCGGCTCATGCCCTGCCAGGTGCCATCGAACCACAGGCGGCGCCCCGCCCAGGTCAGGCTGGCCACCCGCTGGTTGGTCTTGAGATAGGCCATCAGCGGCCAGACGGCGCACCCCAGGCTCAAGCCCAGCATGCCCGCCCACAACGAGCCCGACATCGCGCCGAGCACACCCACCCACAGCGCCAGCAGCGTGGCATAGCGCGGCCACAGCACCACCGTGGGCAGACGGAAATCCAGCCGGTGCGACGCCACACGGGTGTGGCGCAGGAAGAAGCGTTCACGCCGGCTCATGACCCAGGGCCAGGCCAGGCCCAGCGACAGGACCATCACCAGCACATGGCCCCACCACAGCCGGGCGTAGTCCTGCACGCGGGCATCGACATGCACACCAATCTTGAGCACCTCGCCCGGCGGCAGGCGCGGCACTTCACGCGTGGGGCCGTGGGCATCGGCATCGGGCCAGGGCGCATCACCCGCGGCCCTGTTCTGCGCCAAGGCATCCTGCGCGGCACAGGCGTGCGCAGGCTCCCCCAACTCACCCAGTTCCGACAAAGCGCCGGGCAGGGTCGAGCCGATGGGTTGCATCACACGGGAGGCATCAGCCTCTCCGGACGAACTGGCCCACCAACCCGTGCTCGGTGCCACCGAGTCGTTCGACGACATGTGCGCCGCCTCTTCAGGCGACGTTTCACGGCACTCGGTAGCGGGTTGTGCCACCGTGACAGGTGGCGGGCGATGCAGGTCGTCCAGATCGGCCAGCCGCACTACGCGCGCAGTAGAACGGGAGGCATTCGGATTCATGATCAAACAGCAATAACTGTAACTGGACCTTTCTGCCCGTGGATGCTGGTTTGTCCCCCTCATTGGGTGGGTGCTGCACTTGGTCGCCCAATGGCCATCCCGTTTTGTAAAATCAGCGCCAATTCGAATCTTTCCAGACCATGAAACTGATCGGCTCCCTCACCAGCCCGTACGTCCGCAAAGTGCGCATCGTGCTGGCCGAGAAAAAACTCGACTACAAGTTCGACCTCGAGAACGTGTGGTCGCCCGACACCCGCATCCTTGAAGCCAACCCGCTGGCCAAGGTGCCCTGCCTGGTGATGGAGGGCGGCGAGGCCGTCTTCGACTCGCGCGTGATCGTGGAGTACGTGGACACGCTGTCGCCCGTGGGCAAGCTGATCCCGCTGGGGGGCCGCGAGCGTGTCGAGGTCAAGACCTGGGAAGCACTGGCCGATGGCCTGCTCGATGCCGCCATCCTGGCGCGCCTGGAAGCCACGTACGACGGCCGCACCGAGGCCCAGCGCAGCCAGGCCTGGATCGACCGCCAGATGGCCAAGGTGCACGCCAGCCTCAAGGCCATGAGCCAGGGCCTGGGCGAGCGCCCCTGGTGCACGGGCACCTACCACAGCCTGGCGGACATCGCCGTGGGCTGCGCCCTGGGCTACCTGGATTTCCGCTTCGCGCACATCGCGTGGCGTGGTGACTACCCCAATCTGGCGCGCCTGTACGACAAGCTCTCGCAACGCCAGAGCTTCATCGACACAGCACCGCCCGCGGCCTGATCGTGCTCGAGACGCTCAGGGCGTGAACAGCGTGAAGCTGTCCACCTGAGCACCCAGCCAGTACTGCTCGAACACGGTCTGAGGCCAGGGCTCTTCGCCCCGCTCGGCCGCCAGCAACTGGCCCTGACGCGCAAACGGCAACAGGTTCGACAAGCGCTGCACCTGATGACGCGACACGCGGTGCACGATGTGGTCCGGCGTGATCTGCCCAGGGTGCGTGAGGCCGGCGGCCTGCACCAGCTCCTTCAGGGCATACAGCGTGTTGTCGTGATAGTGGTAGACGCGCTCGGCCTTGTCCGGCACCACCAGTGCGCGCTGGCGCATCGGATCCTGCGTGGTCACCCCCGTGGGGCAGTGGCCCGTGTGGCAGCTCTGCGCCTGGATGCAGCCCAGCGAGAACATGAAGCCCCGCGCCGAGTTGCACCAGTCTGCGCCCAGCGCCATCATCCGCGCGATGTCGAAGGCGCTGATCACCTTGCCGGCACAGCCGATCTTCACGCGGTGGCGCTCGTTCAGGCCCACCAGCGTGTTGTGCACCAGCAGCAGCCCTTCCTGCAGCGGCGCGCCCACGTGGTCGGTGAACTCCAGCGGTGCCGCACCCGTGCCGCCTTCGGCGCCATCCACCACGATGAAATCGGGCCACAAGCCGGTCTGGCGCATGGCCTTGACCATGGCAAACCATTCCCACGGATGGCCGATGCACAGCTTGATGCCCACCGGCTTGCCACCTGACAACTGCCGCAGCCGCTCGATGAAATGCACCATCTCCAGTGGTGTCGAGAACGCGCTGTGGCTGGCCGGCGAGATGCAATCCAGTCCCACCGGGATGCCGCGCGCCCGCGCGATCTCCGGCGTCACCTTCGGGCCGGGCAGCATGCCGCCATGGCCCGGCTTGGCGCCCTGGCTCAACTTGAGCTCGATGAGCTTGACCTGGGGCTCGGCAGCGTTGGCTTTGAAGCGCTCCTCATTGAAAGAGGACTTCTCGTCGCAGCAGCCGAAGTAGCCCGAACCGATCTCCCAGATCAGGTCCCCGCCGGGCTCGCGGTGGTACTGGCTGATCGAGCCCTCGCCCGTGTCGTGAGCGAAGCGGCCCTTGGCCGCGCCCTTGTTGAGCGCCAGGATGGCGTTGGCACTCAACGCGCCGAAGCTCATCGCCGAGATGTTGAATAGACTGGCGTCATACGGCTGCGTGCACGATGAACCGCCCTCGCCGATGAGCACGCGGAAATCATGCGAACCGATGTGCGAGGGCACCAACGAATGGCTGATCCATTCGTAGCCCTGCTCGCCGACATCCTTCTGCGTGCCGAAGGGGCGCTTGTCCGGCGCACCCTTGGCCCGCTGGTAGACCAGCGACCGCTGCTGCCGCGAAAACGGTGAGGCCTCGTTGTCGCTCTCGATGAAGTACTGGCGCATCTCCGGCCGGATGAACTCCAGCAGGTAGCGCAGATGCCCGATCACCGGGTAGTTGCGCAGCACGGCGCGCTGTGTCTGGAACAGGTCGCGCACGCCCAGCAGCACGAAGAACCCACCCGCGGCCGCCAGGTACCAATACCCGCTCCAGGCGGGATGCCCGCTTTCCAGCGCGAGGACCATGCCCAGCGCCGCCAGCACGCCACAGAAGGCCCAGGCCGCAAAGCGGACGGGCACATGCTTGTTGAGTCTGCTCAGCCACTTCAGCATGGAAGCTCCCGGGAACGCTTGTTGTCACCCACACAAAGACCCGACCGACACCCGATCGGCATTTTCGGATCCTAAAAAGCTTTTGCCCACCCCGCTGGGCCCAACAAGCAGGCCAATACCCGCCAATTTGCCGACTCGACGCCCAGACCCCCCGCGCGGGTTTGGCGCTACACTTCACCCACAGCGCCGATTTGTCCGGCTTGCGGGCGCTTTAAAAATGCCGCTAAAGAGGGGCACTTGCACCGGCCCCTGCTTGCGCAGCGTGGCCGGTTTT
>CALAKR010000052.1 GCA_937923225.1 uncultured Aquabacterium sp.
GAAATGGCGATGGATGCCGTGATGAAGCGCGAGCCCCTGCTCAAGCGCGAGGTCGAGAAGGAGCGTCTGCTGTCGGCCCTGCGCAATGACATGAGCCACCCTGAAGTGGCCCGCATCGGCCTGGGCGACGTGGACGACAAGCGCCTGGAACGCAGCATCGAGATCCTGGTCGATGCCAACCAGCTGGCCCGCACGCCCACCCCTGGCGAGGTGTTCAACCGCAGCTTCCTGCCCCCGCGCGACCAGCGCCCCAGCAAGCTGTTCTAAAGCCCCGCTGCTGAACATTCGCACGACCCCGCCCCCGCTTTGAAGGAAACACCATGGACCTGAAACTCAAGAACAAGGTGGCCGTGATCACCGGCCCCGCCAAGGGCATGGGCCGCGCCGTGACGCTGGCCTTCGCCCAGGAAGGCTGCCGCCTGGTGTTGGCCGGCCGCGACACCGCCGCCATCGAGCCCGTGGCCGAAGAGGCCCGCGCTCTGGGCGTGCCCGCCATCGTCGTGCCCTGTAACCTGGTCGATGACCAGCAGACCGAAGCCCTGGCCCGCCAGGCGCTGGAGCACTTCGGCCGCATCGACATCCTGGTCAATGTGGCCGGCGGCTCCGGCCCCATCGGCAAGACCGGCTGGGAGACCAGCATGGATGAGTTCAACGAGATCGTCGAGCTCAACATGACCGGCTGCTTCAACACCATGCACGCCGTGCTGCCCGCGATGATCGAGCAGGGTGGCGGCAAGATCGTCAACGTGGGCGGCACCTTCGGCATGCGCGGCCGCGCCGGCCGCATGGCCTACTCCGCCTCGAAGTGGGGCCTGCGCGGCATCACCAAGAGCTTCGCGCTGGAGGCCGGCCCGCACAACATCAACGTGAACTGCGTGGCGCCCGGCATGGTCGATGGCCCGCGTTTCCGCGAGAAGGTGTGCGCCAACATGGCCGCCAAGCTGGGCATCACGCTGGAAGAAGCGATGAAGCGCCACGCCGAAGACTACGCCCTCAAGCGCGTGACGCTCGATGAAGACGTGGCCAATGCCTGCCTGTTCATGGCCAGCGACGTGTCGCGCCAGATCACCGGTGTGGACCTGCCCGTCGACGGCGGCTGGGCCATGCTGTGAGGAGCGACCGATCATGAGCAACGCAGACCTCGTCATCCGCGGCGGCAAGATCGTCTCGCCCGAGCAGATCATCGACGCCGCCATCGCCATCGCAGACGGCAAGATCGTGGCCATCGGGCACGACGACCTGATGCCATCCGCACGTGAAGAACTGCGCGCCGACGGCCAGTACCTGCTGCCCGGCGCCATCGACAGCCACGTGCACTTCCGCGATCCGGGCTACCCCCACAAGGAAACCTGGAAGACCGGCTCGGCCGCCGCCGCCTGCGGGGGCGTGACCACGGTGTTCGAGATGCCCAACACCAACCCGCCCACCGGCACGCTCGACGCGCTGCGCCTCAAGCAGAAGGCGGCCGAAGCCTCGTACGTGGACTACGGCATCCACGGCCTGCTGGGCGACGACACCATCGACCGACTCGAAGACCTGCTCGACGCCGGCGTGACCAGCTTCAAGGCCTTCGTGGGCAACACCTTCGGCAACCTGCCTGCACCCAGCGATGGCGCCCTGCTGGAAGGCTTCGAGAAGCTCGCGCCCCTGGGCATCCGCACCGTGGTGCACGCCGAGAACTCGTCGATCATGGCGCGCCGCCAGCACCGGCTGGAAGCGGCCGGCCGCATCGACCCGCTGGCCCACCTGGCTTCGCGGCCGGCCGTGGCCGAGATCGAGGCCATCGGCCGCGTGCTGGCCCTGGCCGAATGGACGGGCGCGCGCGTGCACATCGCCCACCACAGCGCGGCCGATTCGCTGTTAGTGCTGCGCGCGGCAAAGCTGCGCGGCGTGGACGTGACGGTGGAGACATGCCCGCAGTACCTGCTGCTCAACACGAATGACATGCTGCGCCTGGGCGGCATCCTGCGCTTGAACCCGCCCATCCGCGAAGAGCGCCACAACCAGCCCCTGTGGGACGCGCTGATGGACGGCACGATCGACATGATCGCCACCGACCACGCGCCGCACAGCCCTGAAGAGAAGACGCGCGAAAGCATCTGGCAATGCGACTGCGGCTTCCCCGGCGTGGAAACGCAGATGCCGCTGATGCTGACGGAAGTGAACCGCCAGCGCGCCACCTTGATGGACTACGTGAAGTGGAGCGCCGCCGCGCCCGCCAAGGCCTGGGGCCTGTACGGCACCAAGGGTGTGCTGGCCGTGGGCGCACACGCCGACATCGCCGTGGTGGACATGGACCGCCGCGCCGTGCTGTCGCAAGGCCGCCTGCAATCGATCAGCAAGATCTCGCCGTGGAACGGCCGCACCGTGCACGGCGCGCCCATCCACACGCTGGTGCGCGGCCGCTTCGTGATGCGTGATGGCCAATTGGTGACCGAGGCTTCCGGCTGGGGCCAGTCGGTCAAGGGCGTGCAGCGCATGCCCACGCCCAAGCCCCGCAATACCGAGCACTACACCAGCGCCGTGCTCAAGACTCCCGCTGGTGTACCGCCCACGGCCGTGCCGACGGACCTGAGCGCTTTCGAGGGGAGCGGCTACCTGCCGCCCGCGTCCAAGGAGGCCGCATGAGCCAGCCCGCCCCCGCTGGCGCACGCCCCCAGCTGGTCGGCGTGCACCGCATCGACTGCCGCGGCCCGGGTGACCTGTCAGGCGTGCAGGCGCTGATCGACGCGGGCACGCTGGTGCCGGCCGACATCGTCGCCGTGATGGGCAAGACGGAAGGCAACGGCTGCGTTAACGACCACACGCGCGAGTACGCCAGCATGGCCTGGAGCCATCTGTTGGCTCCGCACCTGGGCTGCACGCCGTTCGAGGCCGCGCAACGCGTGGCCCTGGTGATGTCGGGCGGCACCGAAGGCGTGCTGTCGCCGCACTTCACCGTGTTCACCCGTCGCTGGCTGGACGAGGCCGCACCCACCCCGCACAACGCACCGCGCCTGGTGATCGGCACCGCGCACACGCGTGATTTCGCACCGGGCGAAGTGGGCCGCATGGCGCAGATCGAGGCCACCTCGACAGCCGTGCGCGAAGCCATGCTGCAAGCCGGCATCCAGCGTGTGGAAGATGTGCACTTCGTGCAGGTGAAATGCCCCCTGCTCACCTCCACCAAGGTGCAGCAGGCGCTGTCGCAAGACACCGAGCCCGCCACCCGCGACACCTACGAATCCATGGGCTACTCGCGCGGGGCCTCGGCCCTGGGCGTGGCCCTGGCGCTGGAAGAAGTGCCCGCATCCAAGGTGAACGACGCCGCCGTGCTGCGCGACTGGTCGCTGTACTCCGGCCGCGCCTCGGCCTCGGCCGGCATCGAGCTGGACCACAACGTGGTGATCGTACTGGGCGAGGCGCCCGGTGCCGCATCGCCCTACCGCATTGCCCACACGGTGATGCA
>CALAKR010000053.1 GCA_937923225.1 uncultured Aquabacterium sp.
GCCTGGCGCCAGCGCCTAAGCTGGGCGGCTAATTTTCTCGCGTCTTCCTACGTCCCGTAGGGATAGCCGAGCCAACGCTCGATACCCAACTGTATGGAAGGTCGCAGATGAATGCCGATAAGTCCCTCAAGCTTGCCCGCCGTTTCATAGAGCTGCCAGTGGACAAGCGTCATTTGTTTCTGGATGGCCTGCGCGCCGAAGGCATCGACTTTTCCCAATTCCCCATCGCCGCCGACGTGCAGGTCCCGGACCGCGATGCACTGTCGTATGCCCAGCAGCGCATGTGGTTCCTCTGGCAGCTGGACCCGCGCAGCGGTGCCTACAACCTGCCCAGCGCCGTGCGCTTGAGCGGGCCTTTGAACGTGGCGGCGCTGGAGCAGGCCTTTGCTTGCCTTGTAGAGCGCCACCAGAGCCTGCGCACGGTGTTTGCCGAAGGCGCAGACGGCCAGGTCCGGCAGGTGGCTGCCAAACACCCGGTGCACGTTGCCAAGCACAGCCTGGTTGAGCTGGACGCCGATGCCCAGGCGCGCCGTGTGCGCGAGCTGGCCGAACAAGAGGCGCTGCAACCCTTCGATCTGGCCGTCGGCCCCTTGATGCGCGTGAGCTTGCTGACGCTTGGGGCGCAGGAGCATGTGCTGCTGTTGACCCTGCACCACATCGTGTCCGATGGCTGGTCGATGAACGTGCTCATCGACGAGTTCGTCCAGGCCTACCAAGCCTTTGCCGCAGGCGTTGAACCCGCGCTGCCGGCTTTGCCTGTCCAGTACATGGACTACGCCCTGTGGCAACGCAAGTGGCTGGAGGCCGGTGAGCAGGCGCGGCAGTTGGACTACTGGCGCGAGCAGTTGGGCGATGAGCAGCCGTTGCTGGAGCTTGCCACCGATTTTCCACACCCGGCGGTGGCCAGCCAGCGCGGCCAGCGTCACGAGCTGGTCATCGATCCCGCCCTGGCGGAACAACTGCGGGCCCTGGCGCGCCAGCACAACGTGACCTTGTTCATGGTGTTGCTGGCAGCATTCAATGTGCTGTTGTACCGCCACACCGGCCAGACCGATCTGCGCATCGGCGTGCCCGTGGCCAACCGCAATCGGGCCGAGGTCGAAGGCTTGATCGGTCTGTTCGTCAACACCCAGGTGCTGCGCACCACCCTGCAAGGGCAGCAGTCGGTCGCCAGCCTGCTGGGCGCCGTGAAACAGACCGCCGCCGGTGCCCAGGCGCACCAGGACCTGCCCTTCGAACAGTTGGTCGAGGCCCTGGACCTTGACCGCAGCCTGAGCCATAACCCGCTGTTCCAGGTGATGTACAACCACTTGCCGAACGTTGCCGATATCGAGGTGATGACGGTGGGCGAGGGGTTGGAACTGCGCCCTCTGGAGGCGAGCAGCCGCCCCACGCCCTTCGACCTGACCCTCACCACCTTCGAGCGCGGTGGCCACCTGCATGCCTCGCTGACCTACGCCAGCGAGCTGTTCGAGCCGGCCACCATCGCGCTTATGGCCGGGCACTGGCTGCAGCTGCTGCAGGCGATGAGCGAGGATGCCGACCAGCCACTGGACCAACTGCCTTTGCTCGACGCCCATCAGGCGGCGCTTTTGCACCAGCAGGCCGCAGGCCCGCAGGCACCGGCAGCGCCGTCGGCATTGGAGATGTTCGAGGCCCAGGTGCAGCGCGTTCCTGATGCCCTGGCGCTGACATTCGCTGGGCAACGCCTGAGCTACGCCGAGTTGGATGCCCGCGCCAACGCGCTGGCCCTGCAACTGATCGAGCTGGGCGTCGGTGCCCAGGTGTGCGTCGGCCTGGCCGCCGGGCGCTCGTTGGAAATGGTGATCGGCCTGCTGGCCGTGTGGAAGGCCGGGGCGGCCTATGTACCGCTGGACCCGGCATTCCCCGCCCAGCGGCTGGCCTACATGATCGAGGACAGCCGGGTCGGCGTGCTATTGACCCAGCAGGCGCTGCAAGCCAGCCTGCCGCAGCTCGCCGGGGTGACGACCCTGTTGCTCGACCCCGCTCGCCCTGAAGTCAGTGCACGGGGCCCACAGCGGCCAATCGACGCGGCCGAGTTGGCCTACGTCATCTACACCTCCGGTTCCACCGGCACCGCCAAGGGCGTGGCCGTCAGCCACGCCGCCCTGGGCAACTACCTGCAAGGCATTTTCCAGACCCTGCCGCTGCAGGGCGCCAGCAGCATGGCGGTGGTCTCCACCCTGGCGGCGGACCTGGGGCATACCGTGCTGTTCGGCGCACTGTGCTCCGGGCGCTCGCTGCACATCATCGAGCAGGACGTGGCCCTCGACCCGCAGCGCTTCGGCGCCTACATGCAGGACCATGGCATCGACGTGCTGAAAATCGTGCCGTCGCACCTGGAGGCGCTGCTGGGCGCTGACCAACCGCAACAGGTGCTGCCTGCCCGCTGCCTGGTGCTCGGTGGCGAGGCCTGTTCGCCTGCACTGATCGAACGCCTGCGCGCACTGGGCCGCTGCGACATCATCAACCACTACGGCCCGACCGAAACCACCGTCGGCGTACTGACCCAGAGCCTCAGCGCGGCAGACAGCCCCATCGTGCTGGGCCGGCCATTGCCCAACACCAGCACCCAGGTGCTCGATGCCGGCCTGCAACGCCAGGCGCCGGGCAGCCACGGCGAGTTGTACATCGGCGGCGCCGGCCTTGCCCGTGGATACCAGAACCGCCCGGGCATGACCGCTGAACGCTTCGTGCCCGATCCCTTCGGCGCACCGGGTGCGCGCCTGTATCGCACAGGCGACCGGGTGCGTCGTCTGCCCTCGGGCGAGCTGGCGTTCCTTGGCCGTGTCGACCGCCAGGTCAAGCTGCGCGGCTACCGCATCGACCTGGATGAAGTGCTGCTGGCCCTGCGTGCGGCGCCCCAGGTGCGCGACGCGGCCGTGCTGCTGGTGGGCGAAGCGGCCCATGCGCAACTGGTGGCCTATGTGGTCTATGCGGGCACTGACGCGCAGGCGCAACTGGAAGCCTGGCTGCAAGCGCGCCTGCCTGATTACATGCTGCCCAGCAC
>CALAKR010000054.1 GCA_937923225.1 uncultured Aquabacterium sp.
CGCGACGAACTGGGCCGCCTGCAGCTCAGCGTCTACGAGGCCTATGAAGACCAGTGCACCCGCGAAGGCGTGGTCGATTTCGCCGAGCTGATGCTGCGCACCTACGAGCTGATGCGCGACAACCCCGAGCTGCGCGCGCACTACCAGCGGCGTTTCCGCCACATCCTGGTCGACGAGTTCCAGGACACCAACAAGCTGCAGTACGCCTGGCTCAAGATGTTCTCCGGCCGGCCCGAGGAAACCGGCACCAGCGTGATGGCCGTGGGCGACGACGACCAGAGCATCTACGCCTTCCGTGGCGCGCAGGTCAGCAACATGGGTGATTTCGAGCGCGAGTACAAGGTGCCCGGCGTGATCAAGCTGGAGCAGAACTACCGCAGTTTCGGCCACATCCTGGATTCGGCCAACGCGCTGATCGCCCACAACAGCCGCCGCCTGGGCAAGACACTGCGCACCGATGCGGGCGCGGGCGAGCCGTTGCGCGTGTACGAGGCCAGCAGCGACTATGCCGAAGCCCAATGGCTGGTCGACGAGGCCCGCCAGATGCACCGTGAAGGCCAGGCTTACAAGGAAGTGGCCGTGCTCTACCGCAGCAATGCGCAATCGCGGGTGATCGAATCGGCGCTGTTCAACGCGGGCGTGCCCTACAAGGTGTACGGCGGCCTGCGCTTCTTCGAGCGGGCCGAGGTGAAGCACGCGCTGGCCTACCTGCGCCTGATCGAGAACCCGAACGACGACACCAGCTTCCTGCGCGTGGTGAACTTCCCGGCGCGGGGCATCGGCGCCCGCACGATCGAGGTGCTGCAGGACACGGCCCGCACCAGTGGCCGCAGCCTGGCCCAGAGCGTGACGGCGGTGCCTGGCAAGGCCGGCGCCAATCTGCAGGGCTTCATGGCCAAGGTGGATGCCATGCGCGAGGCCACGCGCGGCCTGACCTTGCGCCACATCATCGAACACGTGGTCGAGGCCTCGGGTCTCGCGGATTTCTACCGCACCGAAAAGGAAGGCCAGGAGCGCCTGGAGAACCTGGCCGAACTGGTCAACGCCGCCGAGGCCTTCGTGACGCAGGAGGGCTTCGGCAAGGACGCCGTGGCCATGCCTGTGGACGAGCCCGTGGGCACCATCGCCCAGGGCCTGCCCGCCGCCGTGGCCCGCGTGGACACCTTGCCTGACGCCGAGACGGGCGAGATCATCTCGCCGCTGGTGGCCTTCCTGACACATGCCGCGCTCGAAGCCGGCGACAACCAGGCCCAAGCCGGCCAGGACGCCGTGCAACTGATGACCGTGCATGCCGCCAAGGGCCTGGAGTTCGACAACGTGTTCATCACGGGCCTTGAAGAAGGCCTGTTCCCGCACGAGAACTCGAAGGATGGCGACAGCCTGGAGGAAGAGCGCCGCCTGATGTACGTGGCCATCACGCGGGCCCGCAAGAAGCTGCACATCAGCTTCTGCCAGACGCGCATGCTGCACGGCCAGACGCGCTACAACATCAAGAGCCGCTTCCTGGAGGAGTTGCCAGAAGAAGCGCTGAAGTGGCTGACCCCGCGCAACCAGGGCTTCGGCTCGGGCTATGCGCGCCAGTACCAGGAGGCCTGGGCCAGCGGACGCGGCCTGGGCTCGATGGTGGGCGCGGGGGCACAACCCTGGCGTGGCGGCGGTGGTGGCGCGGGCAGTGGCGCACCCTACGGTGGCAAGGCCCGTGGCGAAGACAATTTCAAGGACCTGACCGCGCCCTTGCCCAATGCCATGGCCCAGGCCAAGACCGAGAACGGCTTCAAGGTGGGCCAGGGCGTGTTCCACAACAAGTTCGGCGAGGGCGTGATCCTGACGCTGGAAGGGCAGGGGCCCGATGCACGCGTGCAGGTCAACTTCGGGCGGCACGGCACCAAGTGGCTGATGCTGAGCGTGGCCAAGCTGACCCCGACGGATTGATGGCGACATCGATGTCAGCCCTGCCAGATGGGCGATGCCGACCTGCCTCTTCGGTACGGTATTGATCTACCTTGCATCGGTGGCGCTTGCAAAGGCGCTACGATGAAGGCTCAAGCCAACCCCTAGGATCCAGGAGTCATCGCACCATGGCGAAACCCGACAAGAAACCTGCCGCCAAAGCCCCTGCCAAGACACCCGCCAAGACGGCTGCCAAGGCCACCAAGGCTGTCGCCTCGATCGACATCGGCATCTCCGGCCCGGACCGCGCGGCCATCGCCAAGGGCCTCAATGGCCTGCTGGCCGACACCTTCACGCTCTACCTGACCACGCACAACTTCCACTGGAACGTGACGGGCCCGATGTTCAACACGCTGCACGTGATGTTCATGGACCAGTACACCGAGCTGTGGAACGCGGTGGACCCGATCGCTGAGCGCATCCGCGCACTGGGCGTGTGCGCCAGCGGCTCCTTCGGTGATTTCCGCAAGCTCAGCACCTTGCCCGATGCGCCCAGCGAGCCGCCCAAGGCCAAGGAGATGATCCGCACGCTGGTGGCCGGTCACGAGGCCGTGGCGCGCACCGCCCGCTCGCTGTTCCCGCTGGTGGACAAGGCTTCCGACGAGCCCACCGCCGACCTGCTGACCCAGCGCCTGGACGTGCACGAAAAGGCCGCCTGGATGCTGCGCTCGCTGCTGGAAGAGTGATCTTCCCTTGCTGACGGGGCGCATAAGCCCGGTATGTCTGCACAGAAAGGGGGCCTCGGGGCTCCCTTTGTGTTTGTGGGTGCTTCTGGGCTGGCGTCGGGTTGAGCGTTCTTTCGCGAGAGCGCGGGGCGCGGGATGTGGCGGTAGCCGTCC
>CALAKR010000055.1 GCA_937923225.1 uncultured Aquabacterium sp.
GGGAGCCTGGCATGACCCGCACCGCCTCTGACATGCTGCGCCTGATCGACCCCGATGCGGCCGACGCCCAGGACTTCTGGCGCGACAAGGAATGGAAGAAATGGGCCGTCGATGTGACGGCGGGCCCGGCCAAGCGGCCGACCTTTCGCCAGACCATCTACGTGCGCGCCCGCAGCGCGCAGCGCGCCGTGGCCTGCGCACGCGCCAACATGCACAAGCGCCCGCCGCGCGGGGCGGTTTTCAGCGCCAGGCTGGCCGGTCCCCGCGAGCTGGGCTGCGTGCCCACGCCCACCAGCTGCTCGGCACCGGACGCCGGCATCGCGCCCGCCAGGCCATTTCCCGAGCAGGGGAGCTAAGCCATGGCACAACAGACCACCATAGCCTGGACGGACAGCACCTTCAACGGCTGGATCGGCTGCACAGCCATCAGCCCAGGGTGTGATAACTGCTACGCCGCTGCCATGATGGATACGCGGCTGCACCGCGCCAAATGGGGGCCAGGTGAGCCCCGGGTTCGCACCTCCAAGGCCAACTGGGAGCAAATGCGCCGCTGGGAGCGCAATTACGCCCGGTTTGAGCAAGAACACGGGCGGGCGCGCCGAGTATTTTGCTTCTCTCAGGCCGACGTTTTCGACAACGAGTCCCCTATCGGCTGGTTTGTGGATTTCATGGAGCTGTGTCGCACCACGCCCCACCTAATCAAGCAGCTGCTCACCAAGCGTATCGGCAACGTCGTGCGCCGCCTGCAGGAGGCGCTGGAGCACGTCGCCGAGCAGCTGGTGGCCACCACCCAGCTAGGCGCTGAAAAGGCCCTGCAGACCGATTGGCAGGCCCTGCGCGACTGGCTGATCGCCTGGCTGGCGGGCAGGGCGCCCAGTCACATCTGGATCGGCGCCACCGTGGTCAACCAGGTGGAGGCTGATCGGGATATACCCAAGCTGTTGCGGGTGCCCGCCGCGCTGATCTTTCTAAGCCTGGAGCCCTTGCTGGCCAGCGTGGACGTCAGCCGCTGGCTGAGGCCTCGCACAACTGGGCGTGACGATGGGCGCGAAGGCGTTCAGGCCCCTGAATGGAGCCAGGCCACGCGGGTGGTGGACTGGGTGATCGTGGGCGGCGAAAGTGGTCGCAAAGCCCGTCCCATGGACCCGCTGGCCGTGGCCGGGCTCAGGCGACAATGTGAAGAGGCCCGCACCCCGATGTTTTTCAAGCAATGGGGTGGCCGGACGGCAGATGCTGGTGGATGTTTGCTTGACGGCATCGAACTCAAACAATGGCCTTTGGCCTCAATTTGAACGGGAGCGCTACTTGTGACCACTTCAGACAACACCCGGGAGCTACCCGAAATGAGCGCGGCCAAGATTGCAAGGCGCGCGCTTTCTGCCTTCCATCCGCCCTTGATCATCTGTGTGGCCGTCGCAGTTTCGTTTGCGGTGGCCGGTACGGCGTGGGAGCAGGGGCATTTTGACCGGCGCTCTATCCCCGAAGAGCGCGCGATCCACGGCAGTGAACTTGTTCATCGCTTGCGCGATGCAGGTATCACCCGTGTGCAACGGTTGAATTCATCGTTTCGCGTAGAGGTGGCCGACATCGGCAAGATCACCCGTGGCGTCTGCCCATGGAACGGGCGCACCGATCCGGCGCCGGACTATGAGACGGAGTATTGCCAAACAAGTGATCGCTCGGGCTATGACTACATACTGGATCTCCAAGGGCCAAACGTCGTCTACCGGGGGGACGTGCTTTCAGAGCATGTTGCCAAAGCCGACTTCCTTGCTTGGATGGCGCTGGATGCTCAGTTGGCTATCAAGATGGTCGAGAAGGCCCGCCAGGAGCGTCGACGGCAAGAGGCCGAGCAGAGGGCGTGGTCCGAGCCTACGCCCGCTGAAAACAAGCACCCCAGCCCTGTGGACGCAGGCTCAACCGAGATCAAGTAAAGGATTTCATGCCAAGAGCGCCAACCATCAGCTACGAGCGTTTCAAGGAAGTCGCCACGTCGCTCAAGGCCGAAGGCCTGGACCTGACCTATCGGAGCCTCCGTGAGCGTCTTGGAGGCGGCAGCTATGAAGTGCTCAACAGGTACATCGAGCTGTTTAACAAGGAGCAGGCCGCAGGCATGCCGGGCATGCCCACCAACATCCTCTCAGGTGCTCATGCTTTGTATGAGCAAGCGAAGGCCGATGTCCGGCGTGAACTGGCCCTTGAACACGCTCAGCGCATCGAGGAGCTGGATGCCGAGCACGCTCATTTGCAGGCCGAGCGCGAGAGCCTGGTTGCCCAGGCAGCGCAGGCGCAGGGGGCGGCACATGTGCTGTCTGAGCAGCTTCGCCGCCTGGAGCTTGATCTGACCGGCGTACGACAGGAAAGAGAGAATCTTGGGGTGAGGCTGGCCGATCTGGAGCGTGACCTGGCGCGTGCCAATGCTTCCTATGCGACCGCTGAGGCCCAGTGGGTTGAGCAGCGTCAAGCGTTACGTGCGGCCGTTGCCGAAGCCTCCGAACGTGCGGACAAGGCTGAAAAACGCTTCTTGCTGGAGATGGATCACTTGCGCCAGGCGCTGCGTCAGTTCGAGGCCTCCAGGCTGCAAGAGATCGATTCACTGGCCAAGCTGCTGGCAGAAGCCCGCGCGCAGCACACACAGGCGAGCGAGGATGCCGCGCGCTGGCAGATTCGCGCACAGTCCCAGGAGGACCTTCAGCTTCTGGCCCAGGGCATCAATGCAACCGTCCGTGAGGCTGCAGCGCAGCTGGGAGAGAAGGTCCAGGCCATCGCGCAGGCCTGCGCGAACGCACCCCAGCCAGACTTGGCTGAGATGCTGACTTCCATCCTGACGCAAGTTCAGCAGATGACCCTGCAGCTGCAGGCACAGACACCCGGCGTCAAGCGCCCCGGCAAGGAGCCAAAGAGATGAGCAACCCAAAGCGTCTGATGGCCTCGCCACCATCGGCGGAAGAAGAACTTTCCCAT
>CALAKR010000056.1 GCA_937923225.1 uncultured Aquabacterium sp.
ATGGTTTTGGTGCACGTGTGCCTACCACAGAAGAACTGAGCGGTCTGCGCGCTGACGCTGACGCGCGTTAAGACAACAAGGCCTTGCTTTCGCGCGATGTCGCACAAGGCCGAGAAAGGACAAGACATGACTGACCAACAAGCCCTCCACGCAGCGCGTTCCCCCCTTACCGCCGCCCTGGTGGCCGCCGTGGCTGCCTGCTCGCTGATGCTGGCCCCTGCCCAGGCGCAGCAGACGGCCGCCCCGGCCGCCGCCACCGCCAAGGCAGCCGTGCCTGCCGATGTTTTCATCAAGAACCTGAGCGCCGAAGTGCTCACCGCCGTGCGCAGCGACAAGACGCTGCAGGCCGGTGACGTGCACAAGGTCGTCACCCTGGTCGACAGCAAGATCCTGCCGAACGTGAATTTCCAGCGCATGACGGCCTCGGCTGTGGGCCGCAACTGGCGTCAGGCCACGCCCGAGCAGAAGACCCGTCTGCAGGACGAGTTCAAAAGCCTGCTGATCTATACCTACGCCGGTGCCGTGAGCCAGATCCGCGACCAGGCGGTGGATGTCAAGCCGATGCGTTCGCGCCCGGAAGACACCGACGTGGTGGTGCGTACCCAGGTCAAGGGCTCGGGCGATCCGATCCAGCTGGATTACCGCCTGGAGAAGTCGGGCGACGGCTGGAAGATCTACGACGTCAACGTGATGGGCGCCTGGCTGGTGCAGACCTACCAGAGCAGCTTCTCGCAAGAGGTGTCGGCCTCCGGCATCGATGGCCTGATCGCCAAGCTGGCCGAGCGCAACAAGCAACTGGCCACCCGCAAGAAGTGATGCTGGTGATGCGAGTGATGCGTGAAGGGGCCGTCCGACCATGCTGATGTTGCCGGCCATCCTCACGCACGCCGAGGTGCGTGACATCCTGCGTCTGTTCCGCGAGACGCTGGACCAAGCCTCTGCCGCGCATGGCCAGGATGCCGTGCTGCTCACGGTCGATGGCTCCGGGCTCCAGCACTTCGATTCCAGCGCGCTGGCCGTGCTGCTGGAGTGCCAGCGCATGGCCCGCGCCAAGGGGCGGGCCTTCGCGGTGCAGTCACTGCCGCCCCGCCTGATGGAGCTGGCCAAGCTCTACGGGGTCGACGGGCTGTTGCAGTCGGCCTGATTCTGTCCTTTGCCTGCGACGGGCTGGTGCTTCCGTGAGAGCGCGGGGCGGGGCTGAGCCGGCATCTGGCTGGGCTTCATTCGGGTGGTTCCGCCTTCGGCGGAACTTCCCTCCGGTGCTCACGGCAAGGTGGGGCCGCAGAACTCGCTCCGCGGCTTCGCCACTCCACTCAAACAACTGCGGCCAGTCAGTTGACGAAGCATGCGCTGCGCGCATGCCCACATCCCGCGCCCCGCGTTGTTCCGATAAAGCGCTCAAGCCTTGGCAGGAAAGAGCACCAACATCGTCACTCAAGCTCACGCCTCTTCGGCCCAGGCGAAGCCATCCCGCGCCACCAGGGCGCTGGCCGCGGGTGGGCCCCAGGTGCCGGCCGCATAGGTCTTGACGCCCGATGGGTCGTGTTTCCACGCCTGCAGCACTGGCTCCACCCAGCGCCAGGCCTGTTCCTGCTCGTCGGAGCGTACGAACAGGTTCAAGCGGCCCGCGATGGCGTCCAGCAGCATGCGCTCGTAGGCTCCCACACGCTCGGTGGGGAAGGCCTTGTCGAAGTCCAGGTCCAATGACACGGGCGACAGTGATTCCAGCCCTTCGGCACTGAACACGCTGCGCTCGGTGCCACGTGCGGCCAGCAGGTGCAACTCCAGTCCGTCTTCCGGCTGCAGCTTGATCACGAGCCGGTTGGGCGCGTGGCTGCCTGGGAAGATCGGGTGCGGCGTGGGGTGAAAGTTCACCACGATCTCGGAGTGGCGCTGCGCCAGGCGCTTACCGGTACGCAGGTAGAAGGGCACACCCGCCCAGCGCCAGTTCTGCACCTCGCACTTGATGGCCACAAAGGTCTCGGTGTGGCTGTGGGCGGGCACCTTGTCCTCTTCCAGATAGCCTCGCACGCCCTGGCCCATCACATTGCCGGCGCGGTACTGGCCGCGCACCACATCGCGGGCCACGGACACGGCATCGAAGGGCTTGAGCGAGCGCAGCACCTTGAGCTTCTCGTCGCGGATGGCATCGGCATCGGCGCTGGAGGGCGGCTCCATCGCCATCATGGTCAGCAACTGCAGCGCATGGTTCTGGATCATGTCGCGCAGTGCACCGGTGCGGTTGTAGAAATCACCGCGGGTGCCCACGCCCAGGCTTTCGGCCAGGGTGATCTGGATGTTGGCCACGCGCTCGCGCCGCCACAGGGGCTCGAACAGCACATTGCCGAAGCGCAGCGCCATCAGGTTCTGCACGGCCGGCTTGCCCAGGTAGTGGTCGATGCGCAGGGCCTGGCGTTCGCTGAACACGGACCGCACCACGCGGTTGATCTCCTGCGCACTGGCCAGATCGTGGCCCAGGGGTTTTTCCAGCACCACGCGCACACGCTCGTGGTTGAGGCCCGCCGCGCCCAGCTGCTCGCAGATCTGCG